>CAMCQG010000046.1 GCA_945876965.1 Rickettsia typhi | reverse complement strand
TATTTTTTTTATTTTTTCATTAGTTACATCAATAGAGGCACAAATTGTATTTGTTTTGTATGAATCATTTGGATTTGTATAAATAAGCTCTATTGTTCCGGGGTTTGCAACGCTATCACAATTTTTTTCTATTATAATATTTATATCAGAATTATGCATTAAAATTTCATCGCTAGAAATCTGATAATATGAACAATTTTTTAGCATCTTAAATACAAATTTACCTCCATTGTTGTGTGCATCAAAATTGAAAATTTTTACAAGCGTTGCAATGTTATCTATTGCACTTGTTTTGCCATCAATTACAAAACCTAAAACATTTTCGTGCAAATCGGTTGTGTCGATTAAATCTTTGTTTATGCCGGCCTCAATACATAAATATTTTATAATATCTGCAAGTGATCCGACACTACCTAATTTACCGTTTAAAAAATGCCCATATTGCCAGTTTATGCTATCCGACCAAACGCTTTTTAATGCAGGGAATGCAGGATATGGGCGGGCATCCCAGACCCAAATATTTTTTTGAACAACAGTTGTAGAATTGAGCCATTTTTGTTCTGTGGCAGCTATTGCAATTCGTTGAGTTTGAATGTCCATGGTTCCCTTTGAATTTAGTGGAACACCATTTTCTGAACTTGTTGGATCATAAAAAATATTCGGTTGATTTGTAGCGCAATCAATTGATGGAAAACCATATTCTGTGAACCAAAATGGTTTTGAGTTTGGAACCCAGCCCGTTTGTGTTCCGTCTGGGTTTGTGTGTATATTTTTATAAAAATATTCTATGTTTTTCCAAGCATATTTTGGCTCTAATGCTACCTTTATAGTTTTTTGAGAATCTGTATAATAAAAATCCCAGCCTTCACCACTACTCCAACCATTTTGGATTGTGTTTAAATCTGTAACACTAACTGCACTATTTGTTAATGGAAAATATGCATCTATGCCAATAAAATCAATGTTTGGTGATGACCAAAGTGGATCCATATTAAACCAGCCACCCGCCGTATGATGATATTCGCTCCAATCCGCCGCATATGTTAATTTTGTTGTTGGTGTAACAATTTGCTTAATTGTCGCCGCCAAATCAACAAATTGTTGAACAGCTGGAAATGTATTATTGCTGTTTATCGATGTAAGACCAATCATTTCTGATCCGATAACAAAAGCGTCAACTAATCCTTTTGTTAAATTTGCATAATGTTTAATAAAATTTGTATAACCTGTTGACTTGCTGAAAAAATTCGCAAGATCTGTTGCTTTGCCCGTAATTCTGCCTCTCCAAGGTTTTGTTGGCGTGTCTACAAAAATCATTGGATAAAAACAAACTTGATAACCCATTGCTTTTAATTGTTTAATTGCCCTAACAACTGCAACATCAGAAACTGTTCCTCCATAATTTAGATTACCATTTACCACACTTACTTTTTTTGCTTGATTCCTTGTTAATCCTGCAACACTCCAATTATCTGGGAATGTTTCATATCCATATCCTTCGTGTGCCGGATAAATATTTGCCGTTGCAATATTGGTGCTGTCGGTAAACCAAGTTACAACAAGAGAAACCCATTTTAAATTTGGCAAGGTTGCCTTCATCTGATCCATTGAAACTAAAAAATCAGCTTTATTTTGACCTGTATTTTTATTTATTGTTGTTCCTGCATTTGATTTTATTGTTGTAATGTTGCCAAAAGAATCAGCTTTTTGTATCATTTGATGTTTTGTTTGAACAATTGTATCATAAACAGATTCGCCACTTGCAGGGATTATATTAACCCCTGTAATCATTTGTTCTGGTTTTATTTTATCGGCTATTGTTTTTTCTAAAAAATTCGTGCGCCTAACATCGAATGTAAAATTTGGCACAGAATTATTGTATTGTTCAAGTGGAAAATTATCAAAAACAATATATGCTAAACCCCTAAATGCAGGAACATTTGCGGCACCTAAATAAGCCTGCATTGTTGAATTTGGCATTTGTGTTTCGTCTCCGTTATAAACTGTATAGTTTATTCCAGATAAATTAATTGCAACTTCGTTAGCATAAATTGCGTCAACGCCATCGATTACACCTTGTCCTAATGCAATTGCAAATGATGCTCTGGCTGTGGTTGTAGATCCTCCGCCTGTAACTTGACCAGTTTTGCTCATTTGAGGCGGATTTGTAATTGTATTTATAACAATTTGCGAATGCCAAATTATATTGCCTGCAACTCGCATTTTGCCAAAAATTTCTGGAATCATTTTGCCATACATTCTGGTTTGACCTTTGATATCTTTGATGCGAGTTTTTGTTTGTCCGCCTTCAAAATAATTCATAAAAGCCATGCCCATGTTTTCTAGCGTTGCTCCTTCTTCGCCTAATCCTCCTCCAAAAAGAGTCATCAAGCTACTACTTGTGCCAGACATTGCCCCAAGCGGATTAGGATTTAACATACCCATCATACCACCCATTCCCATTCCAAACATTTTTGCAAATATAAATTATCTGCTTTTGTTGTGTTTTATAGCTTTTTATTATGGAAGCAATTTAATCAATTTTAATTCCATATTTTGTTATCAATCTCCAATATGAAGCATTATCGTGTTTGATTAGCTGATATAATATGAATTTTATTTTAATAAATAATACCATTTTTCATTTAAAAAAATGAAAAATGGTATAAATAGCGATGTTAATTTTATTAAAATATATTACAATCGATAATGATTCTAAAATACCTGTTTTCTATAAATTATCATCACAATCTGCAACTATATTATTAACATTGTAGTTAGATGATGAAAAATTCATTCCAAAAACAAACAAAAAACAAACTATAAAAACTTTAAACATATAAATATAAGTAAAATAAAAAATATATAGAAATAGGTATTAGAATCTCATATTATTAACCGATATCATCTTCCAATACGATCCACTGCTATATTTCATTAATTGACTTTCTGTCATTTTTTTCCACAAGATGTGTCTTTCTTGTTTTCCACTTATATCGCCATTTTGCCTTGCAATCTCACTCGACATTATATTATATATCGATAACAGATAGTAATAGTCTCTATATTTTATAATAACTCCTCTGGTATTTTTAATATCCATTGGTTTGCTTATTTTTATTCCAAATAAATTATTTGGATATTTTTGAATATTATTTTCAAAATTATTGCATCCAATACAAGTTTTTAAAGAATTATAATATAGGTTATAAATTCTAAAATTTTGATTTGTTTTAAATAATAATTTTGCATTATTAAGCTGTATAATTCCATTTGAATAATTATTTTTCGCATCACAAATAAAAAATTCTTTATTTTTAAATATCAAATCTTGTTTTTCATCACCAGTAAAACGCATACTAATTAAAGGGCTATCACCCACAATAAACATAGTAACTGGTAAATTTTTGTATTTTTCGCTCAATTTTATTATAACATCATACATATCCAAATTTAGCTGCGTAACATCAGATGAACAAACTGTATCTGCCGTTATTCTATCATATCCATCGTTGATTAAATTTTTTAATCTAGGGCTAGCATTACTATATAAATCCCTGTCAAAAAAGTAGTTTGTTTTATATAAATAATACCCAAATCCGATACAAAAAAAAACAAATGTTATGCAAGCAAAACCAATAATTATATTTTTAACTTTTAGAATATTGCCAATTTTTGAGCCAACATAGTCAATTTTTTGTGTAATTTCGGCATTTATAATTTCAATTTTATCCGTCACGGCATTGGCAACATGTTGATTTGTTTCTTTT
>CAMCQG010000045.1 GCA_945876965.1 Rickettsia typhi | reverse complement strand
TCAAAAATATATCATCCAACTTTAATAGATCATGTTGGGCACGAATATTTTATAAAACATTTTATAAATGCACCAAGTTTATTATCTATTGCTTTGGATAAAATATATACCCAAGAAGAGCTTTCTAAGATATACAGCCGTTTTAAATTATTTGGAATGGGCTATTCATATGGTGGATCAGAATCTTTGGTTGTGCCATTGCCAGTTAAAAATATTAGAGAGTTTAGTAAAAATCAACCATCAGCAAATTCATCAATGAGACTTTATATAGGTCTTGAAAATATCGATGATTTGATTGCCGATTTTGAAAATGCTATCCTTTGAAATTACGAGTTTGATTTGGCAAGCTACATGTAAATAAAGTATCTTTATCTACAATATTATCTCTTATGATAATTTGGCATCCTAAACGAGAAGTTGGCGTTAATCCAAATGCTAAATCAAGCATATCTTCTTCATCTTCATTGGCTTTTGGCAACACATTATACCAATCTTTATCTACTATAACATGACATGTTGAGCACGCAAGAGACCCTTCGCATGCACCTTCTAAATCGATATTGTTTTTGTGTGCAATTTCTAAAACAGAAAGTCCAATAGGGGCTTCTACATCTTTTTGATTACCATCTTTTTCGATAAATCTAATTTTTGCCATATCTTTTTATTTTATATTAAATTAATTTTCTCTGCTAAAATCACAGAATGGTGAGCTATTTTTTGTTACTATATTGATAATTTGTGGTGCACCAAAAATAAATGCAACACCGATAAATATTGTCAACAATTCTTGCCATTTTACACTACCACCGCCAGAACCAGCATGTAACAAGAATTTTCCACCAAATGCAGCAATGGCAAGCAAAGTCATAGCTTTGCCAAAAACACCAGTTGCAATGTTGTATATCAAGCAAACTTGACGCATAACAATATTTGGTTTGCAAACCCCAGTAAGAACAGCACCACTTTGATTGCCATTGTTTGCGGTTCCATTGACACAAATCCATGTTTGCCTACAATCATCATTAGAGTTGCATTTTTGAATTGCAAATGCTGTTGGGATATTAATTGTATAAAATAACATAATAAATACAAAAAAACGCATACTTTTATCAATTAATTATATTAATATAATAATATAATATATTATAGTCAAATAAATATTGACATATATTAAATATGCTATATATGTTATATGCACAAATATAGATATAATACTATGGCAGAAAAAGCAACGATACCCGAAGAACCTAAATATAAAAGAACCAAGAGTAATGTAAAATCTAATGGTACATCCCAAGAAGTCAGCCGAAGTTTTAAAAATAAAGTACAGCGTGGCTTTAATCGTTTATCTTATAAGGCTAATGGCATTACCTTAGCATCTGACCGTATAAAAAGGGGCATTCAAAAAGCAGCGGGCGTATCAGACGATGTATTGCAAGAAAAATTTGCAAATGTTTATGAATGGGAGAAAAAAAATCCAAAAAAAACCAAAGCTATTTCACAAATTCAGAAGACTCAAGAAGGGGATAGAGCGACGACGAACGATGAAAGTAGGGCCCCGCAAGACAGAGCTGTATCTTCTTTTAGAGAGATGATAAAAGAAATTATTATCAATATGCTTGGCGGAACAAAACATAAGGATGCAGTTAATTATCATAACGGTAGAAACCAAAATAATAAGATTGATGAGGGTTCGGAGATGGATAAATTGATTAACAAGACATTTTCTAATGTAAAAGATGGTATAAAAAATGATAAATTTAATGTTAACATTATTGATAATAAACAATTAAATCAGGCAATGCTGCAACATATTTCAATCAATGGTAATAATCAGATGCAAACACAAGTAATCTCAACAATAGTACTACAACAACAGGGAAATTATGGAAAATCGGCACAAAATTGTAATCCACCGGTACAGCTGAGTGCGTTAACCAAATCTGCACCACCACCAAAAACACAAAGTAAAAGTAATGCAATGAATAATAATGCTTTTGGTGATTCCAAGGTGCCTCAAATAAACCCATCAAAATTACCTACAATAGAAGATAAAATAGTAGCAAGACCAAATAATGTCCTCACAATATCTAATATTAAAAACGTGGTAAGACCTCATTCCGCGCCAGCTAGGCTGGGGGGGGGGTCACAAGAAGCAAAAACAAAAGGATGAGGTATAGGTAGCGAATAAATCTTACTATCAAAAAGCAGTTTTAAGCTTTGTTCCCGCCTTTTTAAAAGAAGGATAAATTTATGCAGGTAAATTAAGTGGGTTTTTTACTTTTACTTTGTTAAAAAACCTCATCGCCTTTGTTGCAAGGCACTTATCCCGCAAGTGTGGCGTGAGATTTAAGCTTTTTATCTATCTTTTAAGGGCAGGCTTATGCATCATTGCATAATCAAAACAAAACCAAAGGCATCATCTATCAAATAAATTTTACCATCAACAACAATAGGGTTCTTGTGAACATCAGCTGTTATTTTAATCTTTTTTTTAATATCCCCAGTTTGCGGATCAACAACAAATAGAGCCCCAAATTGATCGATAATAATTAAATTGCTGTCTATGAGTATTGGGCCGCCGTATTCAAAGCTGATATTAATTTTGTTATTACCTGCGTTTAAATAAGCTGGAATTGCCAAAGTTTTTTTGTTTTTAAATTCTTTATACCATTTTATGCCTCCACTTGGAATATGAAAACACATCAATCGCGAATCTTTATCCATAAAAAATGCAAAATCGCCACTAGACACAACACTGCTAGATAGTGAGCCAAGATATCCAGAAACAACTTGCCCTGTGTCTTCTTTGACAAACTGAACATTACCATTTATGCCCCCAATCATAACATAATCTCCAACTTTTGTAGGCGTTGTATCAATGTCAATCATGCGAAACAAATTATCTCCGTCTTTATAGTTAACTTCGGCTACCCACATAATTTTGCCAGTTTTTTTGTCTAATGCCATAGCTTCACTGGTCGAAAATGCTGCTACAATTTTGTCTTGCAATATCAACACAGATGGTTTGCCTAGCGTAACTCTTTGCGTATCTGTGTGTTCATATTTCCAGATTATCTCTCCTGTATTAGCATCAATTGCAAAAACTTTATTGCTTGATGTTATGCCATAAACAAGCCCATCATCGTATTTAAATGCAGATCTTAACGGATTTTCTAAGTTTATCATCCATTTTTTTTCGCCAGTCTTAGCATTGACGGCAATTAAAAAACCATCGTTTGTTGCCATAAAAATTGTATCATCACCATGGCTTAAAGTTGCAGTTAAAAAGCTTGTAAAACTTGATATTTTTCTACCAAAACTATATAAACTACTAGACCACAATTCTTTGTTATTGTTTAAATCAAAAGCAAAAAGAGTTCCGTTGCCGTTGCAAACAAACAATTTATTTTGAGCAATAATTGGCATGCTAGTTCTGGCATATTTATTTTTTGATGGCCAACCAAAGTTTATTCTATCACTAACTTCAAATTTACCAGCAAAATAGTGATTCATATCAGAGTTCTCACTAAAATAATCAGCGTAATCCCAGTTTAACGCTCTGGTTTCTGTTGGAATGGGAACTGTTTGTTGTTGCAGTGCATTGCTGGTTATAATATTTTCTTCGTTGCGAAACACAGGATCTGTATCGGTTAAATCTTGTTTTTCAACCGTGCAACCAAATAGCAATAACAATAATAAATATTTTTTCATATGAATGTTTCTAAAAAATTGCTCAACTTTATAATATTGATTACAAACGATGTTTTATTATCTGTCAATATATTATATATTTTTTAAAATCTTGTATAATAATTTTTAATTTTATGGGCGAGATAATATTAAATGCAGAAGAAAATGTAATATTTGAGAAAGCTTTAAAGAAGATTGAAGAAAGCAAAAAGAATGGTGATTCATCATTATACTTAAATTGTATTGGTATAACTGATAATATTTTAACCAAATTATTGCCAAATATTAATAAATTAACAGAATTGAATCTTTATGATAATAATCTAACAGATTTATCTGAAAATATATAAATCAAGACATAGATATCTAAATTCCAAAAGAGATTATAAGTGTTATAAATGATAATGATACATTAAAACAATTTTTTATCATCAAGAAAAAAAGATGATTTGCACGGTTCTTTGCCA
>CAMCQG010000044.1 GCA_945876965.1 Rickettsia typhi | reverse complement strand
TTATAAATTTTTTTATCATCAATTTCGTCATTTGCAATTTTTTGAAATACATTTTTTATGTTATCGGTTTCGTTATTTATCATTGTTATCCAATCCCTAATTTGTATATAAATTGATTTTATATCACCTGGTTTTAACACTAAAATACCAATCAGAAAAACAAGAAAAATTTCACCAAGAGATATTCCAAACACAATACAAAATATTTACTATACACAAAACATTTTCTATAAAATTAATAAAAGTCAATTTATTTATTGTTATTTATTTTTATATTAATACAATTGGCTATAATTATACTAATATAGCTATGTTTTTAAGTGATTTTGATGAAATTGAATTAAGTGATGAATATATTTTGCGTAGACCTATTGCCGACGAAAATGATGCAGAAACATTATTAAGAATGTATGCTAATCCGTCGGTTGCAAAATATATACCAGATGATTTAATGCCAAGTGATATGAAAAGTAGTATAGGTATTATAGAATATTATAGAAATGCAATAAACAAAGGAAATATGGCTTATTGGTCAATTGCTAAAAAAAGTAATAATAAAATGATTGGTTTAATTGGTTTTTGCGATATTAATTATTATAATAGCAGGGCAGAAATAGCATATGAGCTTGATCCGGAATATTGGCGTCAAGGCATAACTTTGATGGCTGTTAAAAAAATAAGTCAAATAATGTTTGAAAAAATTGGCATAAAACGAATTCAGGCTAACATTGTTCCCGATAACACTTCTTCTTTGGGGCTGTTAAACAAAGCTGGTTTTGTAATGGAGGGTTTGCTTTATTCTTATAGGGTTTTTAAAGGTAAGCAAATTGATGTTGTTATGGCGGCACTTTCATCGGATAAATATTTTAATGACATAAGGTTGCAATCGCAGGTAAAACAATTATGGAATTATATCCCAAGCCATAGTAATGTTGTAAAAAAATTGAAAAAGTGTGTTTAATTCTGTGTTTATTTGTCAATTTAAAATAAAAAATGTCATTATATGGAAAGCTTTGAGACCATCCTTTTGGTTCATCGGCTCTGATTAGATTGTTGATTAAAAACTATAAATTAGTTGAGTTTATTTTGCATAGAACACCAGATTTATTACGCAAATATGGCTCCCATCAGGGATGGTGTTAAGTTGTGCATTGAAATAAAAAATGGTATTATATTAAAAGCTTTGAGATAATCTTTTTAGCTCGTCGGCCCTGATTAAATTATCGATTAAATCTTGTAAATCGCCCTCACCAACAACTTGTGGAATATTATGTACGCTGAATCCAATTCTGTGATCGGTAATTCTATTTTGGGGATAATTATAGGTTCTAATTTTTTCACTACGATCTCCGCTTCCAATTTGATCTCTTCTGTCCATTAACATTGCCTTTTCTTTTTGTTCGCGTTCGTGTTCATAAACTCTTGCACGCAGAATTTTCCATGCCTTTGCTTTGTTTTGAATTTGCGATCTTTCATCTTGCTGACTAACAACAATTCCTGTTGGAATATGTGTTAAACGCACAGCACTATCGGTTGTATTTACACTTTGTCCGCCAGACCCACTAGATCTGTAAATATCTGTACGAACATCTTTTTCGTTAATTTTTATATCAACATCTTCCATTTCTGGCAAAACAGCCACAGTTATTGTGCTGGTATGAATTCGTCCGCTATTTTCTGTGTCTGGAACTCTTTGCACTCTATGGGTTCCTGATTCGTATTTTAATTTAGCAAAAACATCAGTTCCGCTTATCATTGCTATAATTTCTTTTAGCCCCCCGACATCGCTATACGAAGAATCGACAACTTCGAATTTCCATCCCATTCTATCTGAATATTTTTGATACATTTTAGCTAATTCTTGCCCAAAAAGACTCGCTTCGTCACCACCGGCACCAGCTCTAATTTCTAAAATTGCATTTTTTTTATCCTCCTTATTTTTTGGTAAAAGCATAATTTTTATTTTATCTTCCATTTCGGATATTGTGTGTTTTAGGCTAGCAATTTCTTCGTGCGATATAGATCTCATCTCGTCGTCTGTTTCGACCAAAAGCATATCTTCTAAATCTTTTAGTTGTTTGCAAAAATTTAAATATTTTGAGCCATAATCAGCAATTTCATCAAGCTCAGACCTATCTTTTGAAAGCTGAATCATTGCAGTTGTATCATTTCCGTCAAAATTATTAATTTCGGCATTAATGTGTTCGTATTTAGATAGAATATCACTAACTGATTTTTGCAGATCCATATATTAACAATTTGATGGTATTTTTTTTCTCATATATTTAACAAAATTGTCAACATATACTATTCCTAATTGCTCAGCTTCGTTGCACCAATTATTAAGCAGAATAATTCTTTCGTTCACACTAAAACCCATACCCTGCCAAGCCTCAATCAGCTTTAAACGCATCTCGTATATTTTTGCCATTTGTTTTTTTGCAGACAGAACATTACTTAAATAATCACTGAATTCATCTGATAATAAGTCTTTGTCTCTAAGCCAAATTTGTTTAAATTTTGCACGGTCTACCGAAAATATTTTATTTAAAATAGATTTATCACATTCTTTTTTGGCAATTTTTTTCATAACTAATTTTTCATATTTACGCAAGCTACGCATTTTTACGCTAAATATTTCACTTAAAACAAACTTATTACTTAATCCTTCTGGGGCAGGGGACCTTTCTATTACCTTTGCTAAGCCTAAAATTTCTAAAATTCTGATATACATCCAGCCTATATCAAATTCACCTTTTTTGAACGATAATTTTGCAGAACGGGGAAAAGCATGATGATTATTATGAAGTTCTTCGCCTCCAATAATTATTCCAAAGGGAATAATATTTGTAGATGTGTCTTTGCTTGCAAAAGTTCTATATCCAAACCAATGACCAATGCCATTTATGACTCCAGCAGCCCAAAAAGGGGTCCATAACATTTGTGTTATCCATATTAGGATACCAGAAAAACCAAACAATATAATATTTATTGGTAATAATGCAATTACTGCGCGATACTTGTATTTCGTATATATATTGTGTTCAAACCAATCATTTGGTGTTCCCATTCCATATCTATCAATAGTTTCTTTGTTATGACTTTCTTTTCGGTAATACTTAACTCCTTTGAACAAAACTTCATAAATTCCCAACATCATTGGGCTATGCGGATCCTCTTCTGTTTCACATTTAGCATGATGCTTACGATGAACTGCAACCCATTCTTTTGTGCCCATACTTGTAGTAAGCCAAAGCCAAAATCTAAAAAAATGACTTACAGCGGGGTGCAATGTAAGAGATTTGTGTGCCTGATGACGATGTAAAAAAACGGTAATTGATATAATGGTAATATGAGTTACAATCAATGTATATATAAGTTTTTCTAATCCTGTTAGGTGCAATATATCCATATTTTTTTTAATAAAATAATAAAACTATTATATATACAAAAAGAATATAAGTATATATATTTTAAAATGAAAGTTTTTTTTAATATTGTTTTTTATTTATAACATATTAACAGTTATTTTAATTTTTATTGCTCACGATGAAACAAATTGATATAATCAAAAAATATGTAAATGTTTTTATAAAAAATTTAGATAAAAGGCATTTTAGGTTACATGTAATATTATGTTGTGTGGTGTTTTTATTTGTTATTTTGCATATAAAATTATTTACAATTTTTCATTTTAATAAAACAAAAAAAATAATCAAAGATTTAGATGATAATTCGTCTATAAACAGATTAGATATTATCGACAGAAACGGTATTTTGTTGGCAAGAAAAGTTGTTGCATATGATTTTTATGTTTATCCTTATAAATTGATTGATATTGAAGAAAATTTAGATAAAATAGTTGATATTTTTCCTAATTTAGATAACAGAAGAGATAGATTGTTAGAAACAATGAAAACAAAAGCAATGGATGGAAAGGGTGCCGTTTTGGTAAAACAAAATATTTTTGCGACAGATAAACAAAAAATATTAAACAGTGGAATATTGGGGGTTGAATTTCAAGAGACTCAAAGAAGAATTTATCCGCATAACAATGTAGCGTCTCATATTTTAGGATTTTTATCGGTTGATGGAAACGGAATGATGGGGATTGAAAGATATTTTGATTCATATTTAAAAAATACACAAAATAAATCAATTCAGCTGTCTATCGATATAAATATTCAAAATGTTGTAAGACATATCGTTGTTGATGCTGTTAAAAAATCTAATGCAAAATCAGGAATAGCATTAATCGTCAATATTAAAACCGGAGAGCTTATTTCTGCCGTTAGCGTGCCTGATTTTAATCCAAATAATTTGAAAGATGCAAGTAGTGATAATTTATTTAATCGTTTTAGCTTAGGTGTTTATGAGCTTGGCTCTGTGTTTAAAATTTTTACAGCAACACTGGCTCTTGATAGCGGAATTTCTTCAGCTAAAGTATACGATACACACACCCCATTTGTTTTAGGGGATTTTATTATTCATAATTTTGCTGGAGATTTAGTGCGACCAAATATGGATATGGTTGGAATTATGCAGCATTCATCAAATATTGGAATTGCTAGAATAATTGAGGAAATTGGAAATTTTAATAAACAAAAAGAGTTGTTTCAAAGGCTTGGTTTGTTGGACAAAATTGATATAGAATTGCCAGAGATTGGTAGGCCAATGTATCAAAATAGATGGAGCAAAACACAGGCAATCACAAGAGGTTATGGGCACGGAATTGCAGTTTCTCCAATGAATTTTATTTATGCTTTTTCGTCTATCATAAACCACGGACAGCTTGTAAAACCAACAATTATTAAGGTTGATAACAATATGGAAGGCTTGCCAGTTAATATTGTTAGTGAAAAAACATCCAAAAAAGTTAGAGATTTATTGCGTAATGTTGTAAAAGAAGGAACCGGCAGACAAAGTGCATCAGAAAAATATGATGTTGGTGGAAAAACAGGAACTGCAATAAAAACAGCAAGTAAAAAAGATAAGTGTATTAAGGGTTTGTCATATAGTAGGTTTAAAAATTTGGTCTCTTTTGTGGCAGCTGTTCCAATGAAAGATCCAGAATATGCTTATTATATCTTGTTAGATGAGCCACATACAGATAGTGCCAATGTATTGCGGATCAGTGGAGGCAGGTTGGTTGCTCCAGCAATGAGCGAGCTTATAACAATTACAGGTCCAATGTTAAATATTGCAATTGAGGATTCTCATTGATTATTTTTTAACTACAATATAAAACATTTATAATATTATACAATAAAATAATTTTTATGAAAAATTCAGATAATAAGAACACAGACGACTCAAACGCACAACTTAATATAATGTTTGGTTCTGGCCAAGAAACATTTAAGTAAAAATATACTATAAAAACAAGTAAAAATATACTATAAAAACTAATAATTATAAGATAAAATACATAAAGCTGTGATGACTTGGGTGCCAAAGCTAATGAATGGATTTTCTATAAAAACCCTTGAAAAATAAAAAGTGGTGGAGGCATGCGGGTTCGAACCGCAGACCTCCTGCTTGCAAAGCAGATGCTCTACCAACTGAGCTATGCCCCCATCCAATAACAATCATTTATATATTTGTTTTATTTGCAAGTATTTTTTTTAATTTTTTAATTTTTATAAAATTTGACAATAAAATGTTACTTATGATATTAATCATTAAAATTTAATTTAATAAAAAATATGTTTTTATGGTACATCATTTATAGAATTTAATTGACTAATAATTATATTCTATAAATGTAATATAAATAAGTTTATGACAAAAAATAATG
>CAMCQG010000043.1 GCA_945876965.1 Rickettsia typhi | reverse complement strand
AAACCAAAAAACAAACTTTATATAAAAAATATTGAATTTAAAAAATAAGCATTGCACAGAATATAAATTGTGATGGTTAGTTTATTTCTTAGCACAATAAAAATGGTGTTAAACGCAAAAATTCATGCGACTGCAATTGTTGAAAACACGGTTATTGTTGGTCAGAATGTTGAAATTGGGCCATATTGTGTTTTGAGTGGCAATGTTTTTATTGGCGATAACACAAAAATTAGAGGGCATGTTGCAATAGATGGCAATGTAAAAATTGGCTCTGATTGTGATATTTTTCCGTTTGCGTCGATTGGTTTTGGGCCACAAGGATACGAGCAAAAACACCCCGATTCACAGCTTATAATTGGCAACAAAAACATAATCAGGGAGGGAGTTACTATATCTGGTGGCAGCCCAAAAGATAATTTAGTTACAAAAATTGGAGATAATTGTTTATTTATGGCGTATAGCCATGTTGCACACGATTGTATTTTGGGTGATAATATTATTTTAGCAAATAATGTTGCTTTAGCAGGCCATGTTATCATTGAAAACAATGCAATTATAGGTGGAAATTCTGCAATTCATCAATTTGTTAAAATTGGACAATTTGCAATGATCGGCGGCATGAGCGGTCTTACAAAAGATATTTTACCTTTTACAATGTATATAAGCCATCATCAAAGCGAGGATTTATCTATGCACAGCGGCATTATGGGAGTAAACATTGTTGGCTTAAAACGCGCCAAAATGAGCCGAAACGACATTTTAGAACTGGTTGCATTTTATAACAACTTTTTGAACCACCCCGAAAACACAACCGAAAAATCACTATCGTTATTGCAAAAATACAACAAATATCAGCATTTAATAACAAACAAAAACAACAAATCCGCCATCAAAAACTTTATCGACATCAAAAGCCACCAAGGCTTTTATAGAGAGATGCTTAAAGTTAGATATTTGTGTTAGAAAATTAATAAATTATTTTCTTAGCATTGCTCCGTTGCCAGGCTTTTCATCAAAATATTTTGCCACCTTATTTTCTTCCCCATTATATTTATCCGCATCTTGTGGTGGCTCCAATAATACCGTCAAAACCGGCCATAATTGTGAATATTTTTTATTAAACTCAAGCCACTCTATCAAATCTTCGCTTTCTGGTTTTATAGCCTGCGCTGGACACTCTATTTCGCAAACACCACAATCTATACATTCATCGGGGTTTATAACAAGCATATTTGCTCCTTCATAAAAACAATCAACTGGGCACACAACAACGCAATCTGTAAATTTGCATTTAATACAATTATCTGTAACTACAAATGTCATAACGATATATTATTAACTGTAAAAGCTGTTTGGGAGATATATATTAGTACAATAAATAGCGAATATAAGCTTGCCATAATAATATTTTGCATAACAGATATTTCTTGCACAATATTGCTAATAAAAAATAATAATGGCAATAATGACATAAAAGAAAAAGCAGACGCAATAACAATATTTTCTGTGTTAGCAAAAAAAAGTAACGCAAATGAATGAGTTACAGTAATGCAACTGGGTATCAAAATAAAACCACATATTAATACGATTATATTTGTATTAATAAATATGCAACTAATAAAAAAACATAAAATAAGTAATATAAAACCAAAGATATTTTCGGCAATCAAATCACAAATAATCAATATAGAATTGCGTAATGGTAAGCAAAATTTATTCAATATAATTCCACTATTGTATTCGGATATTACTCTGTTAAAAATAAAAAATTGCAATACAGTAATAAACACAACCAGAAACAATCCTGAGGATATTATGTCAAATAAGTGTTGATTATTTTTATCAATAATTGGCATAGCAATTATTTGAAAAAACAAAATTGGTATTGTAAAATATAAAACATTTATCACAAATAAATGCCATCTTTTTATAACAAGTAAAATCTCCGAAAATAGATATGTCTTTATTGTCATTTACTTTTTTTTATTTAGTGTTTGTGATGCCTGCCTTACACCCGGAAGAGTTTCGCTGCCACCCGAATATTTAGAACTATTTGTACCACTAAACATACCAAGTTCTGGGCAAACATTTTGCAATATAAATTGTGGCGTATATTTAGCATTTGGATCAAATACCGTTCCGTTTGCCATGGTACCACTAACTCCTCTTACCGTCGACGGTAAAATAACAAATGCTATTGATTCTGCGGCATAAAAAATTCCTATTCCAACCGAAACCATCATTAATTTTTGCCATGATATATTACCCATTACAAAACCTACAGCTAATCCCAAAATTGCAAACATTGTTATTGCTCTACCTATTCTACCTCTCATCAAAGATATTACATCACAAAGAACAGAGGCCGCACTATTAATACCAGCTGCTGCATTTGCATTATTATGCATAAACAACATAATAAACATTACATAAGATGTTAATCGTATAGCATTAAATTTCATAGTAATTTTTATAAATAATAACTAATGATATATATTTATTTACAAAAGTCAATTATCAAAAAAATATTGCTAATAAAATATAATATTAATTATCTATAAAAAAATTATTTTTTTATTAATGGCTATAGAAATTATTATGTTTGCAATAATTGCATCATATCTAGTGCATAGAAATAAATTAGAAGGAGCATTATCAATGTTTTTTTTATCATTATTGTTAATAATGCAAAACAAAGCAAGTTTATTGCATTTGTTGGTTTGTTTGACAATCATTTTAACAGCAAGATGGACCAAAAAAGCATATAAAATTCCTACATTAGAAATAATTGGTATTTTTTTGTTTATTGGTTTATTTGGATATATTTTTAATAAAAATTTAATATTTTTACCAACAGAAAAATTAACCATTAATTATTATATTGTTATATTTATCACAATTTTGTCGTTTATAAATATGGCTATTTTTAGTAAATATTCTATTGAAACAAGACAATATATATCTACTATTTTTGCTGCAATAATTATGTTCTGTATTTGTTTATTTTTTGGGATATGTCGTTTTGATATTGTATTATTTTTTATTAATATTGTATTTTTATATAATAATCGTAAAAAATTATGATAATTTAGCTTTTCTAAATGGGGGAATGGTAATATCTTGAACAACCATTACTTTAATTTTTGTGCCCTGAGGTAAAGTTACTATTGGTTTTAAATCGCTGGCACCTTCGGTCATTTTATCTGTAAATTTTTGCATTGTCTGTATAGCACTTTGTGCTGCAACGCTAACTGGATTTATATTACTTGTTGTAAAAGTTCCGCTTGGATTAATTGTTTGCGACTGTGATGCACTTGTTCCAGCTACCTTATCAAGCGCAACAGCTGCCGCAATTGGTATCATTGTGGCGAGTAAGGTGTTTGTAAATGTATCGCCAAATCTATTATCAACATCACCTTCTAATCCAGCCCTACCAAACTGATCCGTTGCTTGTCCGTTAATAGATATGCTTATTCCATCAGGTCTAATTAATCTTGTCCAGCTAATTGATATTCTTGATTGACCGCGAGTTACGGCGGTAGAATATGCTCCATAAATTCTTGAACCACGAGCAATTAATACTTTATTTCCCATTTCTCCGTATACATCTTCTGTTACTATTCCTCTTACTGTACCGGGTAATTGAGAATTAACTGCTGTTTCTAAGACGGCATTCATGATTTTTCCTTGAATAAGAGTTGTTTCCAAGCTTGTAACCATTTCGGCTGTTACATTTTCTGATATTTTTTTAACACTTAATGCACTGCCATCCAAGATAATAATATCACTTTTATCATTTTTTTTCGAAGAACCTTGATTTACTGCTGGGCCATTTCCTGCCATTACAAACATTGTTAATTGTCGTTTTTGTTCAAGGCTTAAATCTGCACTATTTACGATTGGAATACCATTAGATGTTACATTTTGCGGATTAAATGGCTGTGTAGGATTTGGGGTCACCGTTCCATCTGGATTTTCTTGCCCAGCTGATGTTGGGGTTTTTATTGTTTTTTTAGCTATATTACCAAGTGTTGGCGGCTTAAAATCGGCATTATTATGATCAACATTTAAATCTGGCAATGGAGGCAATTCAGGGGCATCAAGCTTAACTTCTTTTTGCTCTGGCAAAGCTTGGATATATTGTGATTTTTCAATTGTTTTGGTTGGCTCCTTTTTGGCTATATCACCAAATGGTTTATTTTCAAGCGGAATATTTTGGTTTGCAAAATCTTTTGATGTTTTTATTTCTTGTTTTACAGCAACAACGCCCTGCTCTATTTCATCTTGAGTTGGGGCAACATCGGCATTGCTTAAAAACATTTTATAAATAACAACGGTTGCACCAATTAAAGATCCTGCAATTTTAATACCTCTTTTTGCAGCTGTTGCTCTTAGTTTTGGAATAAAACTATTTACAGAACCAGAGGAAGCTTCGGAACTTGTTGATTCTGTGGATTCAAGTTCGTCATCGCCATTTTCACCTTTCTTTGTTGCAGAGTCCACTTCTTCTTGCGTTGGTATGGTCTGTTTTTTGGGTGGACGCATAGCTAAACTACGAAATAAGTTTTAAAAACGCACGCTCAAGAGATTGTTCATTAAATTGCTTTTTTAAATCCTCAGCAACACCATCAAATACTATTTTTGTGTTATTTAAAATATTAATTCTATCGCAAATTTCATCAACATCGGCTAAAATATGTGAGCTAAAAAATATCGATTTACCAGATTTTTTATAATCCATAATCAAATCTTTCAAGCCAATTCTGGCTTTAGGGTCAAGACCGCTCATCGGTTCGTCCAAAATTAAAAGCGGTGTATCACTTAAAAAACAAGATATTAATCCAACTTTTTGCCCCATACCTTTTGAATAAGATTTTATTTGCTTGCCAAGTGCAGATGGATCTAAATCAACACGCACAGCTAACTCTTCTGCCTTTGCTTTATCTAGTGTTTTGCCATAGAATAAATTAGAAATATGCAAAAATTCAAAACCAGTTAAATATGCCGAAGGGTGAAATCTTTCTGGCAAATAACAAATATCTTGACGGGAATTTTTATCTTTGTGGCTTTTGTCAAAAAAGCTAATTTTTCCGCTGTCAGCTTCAATCAAATCAAGGGCGGTTCTTATCATTGTTGTTTTTCCAATTCCATTTAAACCAATCAAACCAAATATTTCACCAGCTTGCATCGAAATATTTATGTCATCTAAAACTATTTTTGTAGATTCCTTGCTAACAAATTTTTTACTTAGATTTTCAATTTTAAAAACTGTTGTCATAATTTGATTAATTTATAAATTTGATTAACAAATAATTTGTTTAAAAATTATATGCAAGTTTTTTTACTTTTATTATTTATTATTTTTTGTTGACTTATAATATTATTATATATAATGTGATTGTTATAACAACAGAGTTTATTATTTATATGGGTCCACTTGATAGATTGAAAAGATTTTTCTCTTCTACTAAGGATTTATTTGTTAGTGTAGAAAATGGATTAAAATCTCTTTCTGAAGCCAGCACTATTGAGATAGCAGATTATAAAAAAGAACTAAAAACACTTAAAGATAGTTTTGAATCTAATGTAGGACTAGCACAAGAACCAACGGAAACAACGGAAAATACAGAACAAAAAATGCAAACAGGAATTAAAAATGTTAATGATAGAATGAAAATTGGTGAAGAATTTTTTGAAGTGATAGAAAAATTAAAATCGGCAAAAAATAACTTATTAGACCAAAAACAAGAAACGGTACAAACACATTCATTGAAAGATTTATACGACACAAAGAAATATAATGCTATATTATTTAAACAAGAGATACAAAATGCTAAGGACAACACAGATGAACAAACAGATATACAAAATAATTATACGGTAGAGTCATTAATTAATGCTATTAAAAGTAATTATGATTTAAATAATCAAGAAGTAGAATATTTGCGAGATAATAACCAACAAATTAAAATCTTGTCTTTAATTAACAAAAATACAACTTTAGCTAGTACTATAAAAGCAAATAGCGATGAATATAAAAAGGCAGTGGCAGCGGAAGTGACAGCGGCAGCGACAACGGAAGTGGCAAATCTAATGATACAGGCAAAAGATCTTTATGGTAAAATAAACCAATCAGATAGAGCGGTAAACACATATAATCTTAATTTTGAAAAAACAAATGATCCATATGTAATAGATGGCTATATAGAAAAATTATCTGAAGCTTTTCGTGGCTTAGAAAAACCAACGATTGAACATCAACAATGTAATACATACTTGACACTCATAGACGAATATCATAAAAATATTTGTTCTACAATGCAACATAAAGGTAAGATAGAAACAAATCTTGCATTTGCGAAACATTTAGAAAACGATAATAAATTATATACAAATGAAGATGAAAAGGCTGATGCTTACAAAAATTTTTTATATAGATTGGATGGCACTATAAATGATAAAGAAAAAGAGCAGGAATCAACTCGCAAAAAAAATGAAAAAGAATATAACAAATTA
>CAMCQG010000042.1 GCA_945876965.1 Rickettsia typhi | reverse complement strand
AAAAAAAACCATAAAGTAGTTGATTTTGATTTATTAAAAAAAGAAATTAATGAAATTTGTGGAAATATTACAGACGATATTTTTAAAATGGAAGAATGCGCAAAACGGGCAGATAAAACAATGAAAGAGTTAAAACAAAACATAGAACAGGCAAAGGATCAAAAAAATATTATTAGTTATTTCGATAAAACACTAAAAAACATCAAAAATGCAATCAGGAGTGTTCAAAATAGCTCTATTGCCAATGCATTATTTGCTTATTATGTTACAGAAATGATGTCGGGTATGTTTGCGGTTGCGGCAGCTGAAGCCGTTTCTCCTGATAAAAACCCAATTTTTATATCTGAAAAAAATATTGATATGTGGAGTATGAAAGTTAATGATGTTAGTTTATATTTTTATTTATCGTTAAATAATTTATATTCACATTTTGCCATGACGCGAGCAGAAACAATGCAAGCTGTAATTACCAATCAAGATCTATCTTATTATGTTACCGATTTATCAAGATTACAAAAGGAATTAAATGGAACGGATTGTATTAGAGATGCCGCTATTTATGCAAATTTAGAAAAATTTATAAAAGAAATAAAAAAATACAAACCTTTTGAAGGCGTTGGTTTGCCAGATTTATCTAAATATTTAAGTTCACGACAAAAAAACTTTAATAATAATAAGTGTGGCGATGGTATAAAAAAATTATCTGCATTTGCTAATATTGAAAAAAACAGTATTCCAGAATTTCTCAATAAACACGATTCTCTTTTGGGTCAAAAAACAACTTCAGAAAAAACAACAAAAACAACAAGTAAAATAATGTCTACACTGAACAATGTGGCACCTAGTGATGATATGTATGATTATTTTGAAAAAATAGAACCAATTAAAGAAAAATCCACAACAACACAATCAAATCATGATCAAGCCATAGCTACACCCCCCCATAATGATGATTATGATAGTACGGTAGATGCAACAGAGCATAAGGTTGATAATACAGGGTTTGCAAAAATTATAATGAGTGCACTAGCCAGCTCTGTTGGTGTTGCAACGATTGGTGCCACTGCTACAATTGGTTCTTTTTTGGCGATTGAAAAATTTACAAAAAAATCAATTTATGATATGTTGTTTTGTGGAAAAAAGAAAGATCTTGATAATGCGGATGTCGAAATGCAGAATCTTAACAGTAATATATCAAAATTAGAAAGAAGAAGATTGATGAATGGTGATGAAAATATTGTGCGTATATAATAATTATTTTTATTATTAATTAAAATTATATTGAACAATGTCTTCTTTTTCTTGCCATTCAGAAACAAATAGTGGTTCATTAATTCTTGTTGATAAAATAAGCGGTTTTTCTTTTGGTAGGCGACCGCTTGTCATTGCTTCGTTTTCTTTTTTTATATTATATTTTTGGTTTTGCAAATAAAAATCTTTTAAAGTGATGTATCCATCTATTGATGTGTTATTTAAATCTTGCATCAAAACTTCAAAATTTATTCGAGTATTTAAAATTTTTGGCACATATAAAATGGCAAAATAATTGGATATAATGGTGTTTATGTAGTTTGGTCCAAGAAAAGAAAATGGCAAACTATATGTATTTGAGAATCCAAATATATTTGCATATGGGTTGTATAATGATAATACCCAATAAACTGGTAATTCTATTGCGTTTGTAAGGGTGTTTGCACCCAAGATTGGTAAAATAAAAAACGGACCACTCGGAATTTCATAGCAACTTAATGTTTGATCAATATCTTTATCAACAGGTTGCAATCCGAACATTCCAGCAATGTCATACAATCCAAATACTCCAAGAGTAGAATTGATGCCAAAACGCCACATAGTTATTGCTAATCCTTCAAAATCAAGTTGTAGCACCGAATATACCATAAATTTTGGGGTATAGTTAATGTTTGCGTACACATTGCTTAATGATAACCTAATTTCTTGGGGGACATAGTTATATATTTTTGCACCATAATTAATAATGTGTTTATCGATAAAAATATTACCCCTAAATATAAATCTGTTATATTTTTGTAAGGGATCGACATCTTTTATGTTATCATCATAGTTTCCATATGATGCAATTATGTCATCATCGCTATTTTGCTCCACTGTTTTTGTGTTAAATAATGCTGATTTTATAATATTTATATTAAACTGAGGGCTGGTTTGTTTGGCAAAAGATTGTGTAATAAAAAATATATTTATAATTAATATAATTTTGAACATATTTTGTAATAAGTATTGTTTATATCTTTATCTTAACAGTATTTAAAAATAAAAAACAACTTGCTTTATATTTAAATTAATATAATCTTTGGTTGTATTTTTAATCTTTTTTTATGAAAAAAACTAAAAAAAATGCTTTTTCTATATTGGAATTAAGCTTTATTATAGTTATAATTGCGATAATTGGAATAACAACTATTGCCGCACAAACAATTGTTTCAAATACAAAAATGACATCAATTATTGTTGAGTCAGAAATATATAAAAGAGCAATTGTTAATTTTTATAATAAATATCAATGTATTCCGGGTGATTGTAATCAGGATTTATTAATGGATAGATTTAGCGAATTCCCCGCCGTCCTAGATCAATGCAATCCTAACAACGATACCAGTTTATCTATGTTTAGCAATTTAAAAATAAATGTCCCCGCCAAAAGAACTTGTGCTTTTTGGGAGCTGAGTATGACAGGTTTTTTACCGGTAAAATTAAATTTTGCAAATCCGGATCGTATTTCTATATCCCTATCTATTACAGGTCTTACGATGCCGCATGTTAATAAAAATAAAGATTTATCTTGGCAGTTAATCACCGCTGGAACTGATGATGCCGGAAACAGATCTTTGCCAGTGGAAGCGACGGCTACTATAAATAAAGAGTACATAGGTAGATTAACTTTGGTTATAACAAAAAGTAATTATGATATACGGCATAATTTAGCAGAAAGTTATTGGCCTGCATTATTGGTAAACACCCCTAAAAGTATTGCTGGGGTAGATGTTAAAGGTGCTCATTATGTTGATAAAAAAATTGATACTGGTTATCCATATGTTGGTGCAATGATTAGTGGTAGAGATATAATTGATTTACCAGGTAATAATGATGTAGAAAGTGGTTGCACAACTGTTGTTGGTGATTTTACAGAAGATAAGATCAATCCTGATGCTAAATATAATTTGAATAAGAAAAATCAAAAATGTATTATGGCTTTTATTTTACCAAAATTTAATTGATAGATATAGCTATAACTAATAATAAAAATATTATATTCCTAAATTACCTCCTTTGAACAATTGTGTTCTTGAGGTTGGTGGTCTTATTTCTTCTTTATATTTTATATTTGTACCTTGTTTATAACTTTTTTTTGCACCAAGAGATTTAGCATGGTCCGGATTGACTGATGTTAATGTGCAATTACCAATATAAAAATTTGGCCCCCTGTCTCCCCTGCCTAGATTTTGTAATAATTCCAACTCTATTTTGGTATCAGAACACACATTATTTATTAAGCCAGAGCTAAGTCCAGTGCCTGCTGTTTTTTGTGTGCAAATAGTACTAATTCCTGTATGAACCAATATATTAGGGTCGTCATTTGTGATTGATAGATTCAATAAATTTTCATATTTATCAGAAATTAATTTTGATATTTCTTCATTTTTAAAAACACAATCTATTTCTTTAAGAATTTTTTTAAGAATATCTTCTTTACTATCTGTATCTTTTTTTTCTTTACCTACAATGTCGCTAAGTGTATTTTTTTCTTTAGCTACAATGTAGCTAAGTAAATCATAATAGCCTTTTATATCATTTTTACCGGGAACATTATCGGCAATATTATTTGTTCTATTTATCACTTTTTCAGCAAAGCCATTCAGATTAACATCGTTAATATCTAATTTCGACATATCAATATTATCACCATAGAATTGTTGTGAATCAATATTTGGGCTGGTAATTTTAATTGTATCGTTAAGATTCTTATTTAAAATAAGAGAAATTATATTAATTTTGGCAGTGTTTATAAAAGTTTGTTTCCCTTTTTCTATAAAAGATTTTCTAAATAATTTTTGTACGCTATGTGGCTTTTCTGTTTTTGTTACATTTTCTGTTTTTTCAATTCTAAGTACATCATTTATATTTTCATAAATTGACCTTATGCCTTGCCCTTCGATGACACAACCATTGGTTGGAGTAATTTTGTTTACAAGTTGTTCTATGTGTTGTATCTTTTTTATAATACTATCCGCTTCTGCTGAATCTGTTTCGCGTAATGAGTTTGCCTTTTCTAACATTTGATATTGAAATATTCTTACCATAGCCTTAAAAGATTCTTTGGTAATTAAATCTTGTTTTTCTAAAGGTTTATCTTCTATCATATCGTTGAACAACGCAGACACTTTTGCTCTTTTTTCTTCATTTTCTATTAATATTAGAGAACATGACCCAAAAGAATTATTTGCAGAATAAGTTTTTGTTAAAATATTCCCAACATCATCAAGATTGTCTAACTGAATATGCTTGAAAGGCCTTGTGTTTATTACATTAGGCAATATTGGGTTGAATTCTTTTGTTGTTCCTTTATTCAATATCTTATTGTTGTATAAATCTTCTATTGGTGGTAAAGTTGCACTAAGGCAGAATACATTTAATCCTTCTTTTTGCAGTTTAGCTATTTTTTGAGGATTGGATAACTCCTTTTCTATTTTCTGTTTTCTGTTTTGTAATGGTTTTTTATTTTTATCAACAATTTCTCTACTAAAATCGTCGTATAATTTGTCTACATTTGATAATTCTATTTGTTCCGATATGTCATATAAATTATTGCTTTTTGTGTTTGTTTCTATTGTATCTGATAACATTGTTTCTACCAAATGTTGGTCTAGTTTGAAAAGTTCTTTGAGATTTGTTCCAAAAGTATCTGAATCTTTGTTATATGCACCAACTATCATCTGACTCTTTAAAGTATCAATTTTTTCCTGTTTTGTTGTGTTTTTAGGAGGTTGTGCATCTTTTTTCTTTTCTTCCGAATCATGCAAAATACGATGAGCCTCCTCCAATACTATAAGAGTATTTACCTTGGCTGTTTCTGAATCTTTTGAATTTATTTTTAAGTTCACCAATGATTCTTTTAAATAACCAATGTTTTTTGTAAAATCATCAAATTTTGCTGTGTCCATTTTGCTAATATTTGTGGTAAATATTGTGACTGGTGGATTTTCTACCTCTTTATACAAATTTGGCACTATATTTAATAAAAATCTGTATTCTCTTCCATTTTTTTCAAGTTTTTCTAATATTTGTTTAATTGTAACTTCCTGATTATTACTATCATTTTCTGTCGAGCAAGATTTATGTGCGGTTACAATTTTTGCATATATATCAGGCAAATCGTCTGTAATATTTATAACCCTATTCGTTGTAGAATTTTTAAAATTATTTTCATCTTCTGGTGAGCAATCAATAATTATACCCGGTGTTTCAGTTAATAATTTAGTTTTGCCCATTCCAGTTGCGGCAAGAAGATAGCCATTTTTTTTATCTTTTTGACAATCGGTAATTGCACCTAACAAGGCATGTTGCCCAGTTCTAAAACTATTAATAAAATCTGCGTTTATAAGACCAAATGGAGTCTTTATTGCACTTAAATCTTCAGTAAAGTCATCTTTATATGTATCAAATAAGGTTTTTATTTTACTTTTTATAGGCCAATCCTCAATATTGCTGTTTAGACCTTTTAGTTCTTTTAGTTTTTTATAATTACGGCTAAAAAAATAAAATATATCATTGTTTCCTTGTTCCGAAGTTGAAATATCGTCTAATAATTGTTCAGCTTTTTTATTAGGATTTCTTACAAAAAATTTACCAGAATAATCAGGAATACGTTCTGTTTTTAATTTTAATTCTGCTTGTTCGCTAATACTGTATTCTTTCTTCAATTCATAATATTTTGTTCGTGATATTACATCGAGAATATTGCTTATATTTAAGTTTTTTTGTTCACCACTCCAGTCAGATACAAAATTTTTCCTGTTTTCATCGATGCAACTTTTTATCTTTAAATCATCATTCAAATCTATTGTTAATGAGTATTTTTTATTGTTAGAGCTACTATCAATAAAATAAACTTTTAGTTCATTTTCTGGTGTTAGACTATGTTGATTTGTTTTTTCTAAAATGTGCCCCATAACTGCCTTAATAAAGAGGTTATTGCTCAGCGGTTGTCCTTTATAGTTATAATCAGCATATAAAACATTTGTATTGTCGTTATCTAAAACGTCTTCACTATTATTACTGATATTATCGTCATTATTGTTTTGTATAATATTATTTTTTATATTATCGTCATTATTGTTTTGTATAATATTATTTTTTATATTATTGCTTTCAATAAAAGTATCCGGCAAAGGGGGGTTGCTGTATTGTGCCCAATTATCAATAATGTGTTTTGTTAATGATTCTATGCTATCTTTTGTAATAATATATTGATGTGTGCCAATATTTATTGCATAATCATTATTGTCGCGCCGTTCTATTACTAGGCCATTAAAATTAACCATTTTAACATTATCTGTTTTTTTTGAAAACCCTTCATATAAATCAAGGTAATCATTCATTTGGTCTTGAAAAGTCTGTTCTGCTTGTGCGTTATAGGTGGTGACTTGTTTTTTTTCAATATTATACGATCTTTCATCAAAAGATACGGTATTGCCAATAAGAGTGCCTTGTGTTATTTCTTGCTGATTATCCACAGAGGGCATCTCTTTGACTATTTCTTTTATATATTTTTTTATTTCTACTATACTATAATTGTCAGGATCTTGATCTAGTTTGGTGTTAAGACTTTCTATAATTTGTATAAATGTATTATCGTTAAGCGATAAATCGCCTCTTTTAGCAACTTCACAAACTATGTAAAGATAAGTATCATTTATGCCTTTTTTAAAGTCTTCAATAGTGTCTTCTACGCAGCCGGCACAGTATTTTGTGGCAAAATTAGAAAAAAAATTTTTTTGCTTTTCTGCGATTTTTTTTATATGATCAACAATATAATTTTTAATTTTTGAATTGAAGTCAATTTCTTCATAAAAACCTGTCTTTTTTATAGATTTATTATCTTCAGGTTGCTTAAACTGCTTGATGACAAGCATTTTTTTGTTTTGATTATTGATAATAATATTGCATTTTGATGCAAAACTTATTTCTTCTTGACTAAAACTTGTTTCTTTTCTTGCATATTCTTTTATATTTGTGCTAATCATCTTATCATATTTTCCAAGAGCATTCTCTTTTGCTTCTTCTGGGATTATAGTTTTTTTACAATCTGAATTAAACATATTAAAAATAATTATATATTATAGTATATAGTTGTCAACATAAATATTATTATGATAGATATTTTTATTAGATATTTACTTATCTTTTGTAACATATTTTTTAAAATTTTTATTGCAAAAAAATAAAAATACCAAATGTTTTTATAACAAGGAGCCGAAACCCCTTGTTTAAAATTGATAATTAGCTAACAATTGCCAATACATCACTTTCTTTCATAACCAAAAGCTCTTTGCCATCAACTTTAAT
>CAMCQG010000041.1 GCA_945876965.1 Rickettsia typhi | reverse complement strand
TTCCCGGGCGTTTTTTAACCGCCTCTAATCCCTTTAAAACCTTAATTGAATCAGCACCATATTCACCGCTCATTATTTCGTTTTCTTGCGACATTTTCATCAAACAACTTAATATTTTGAATTAATGTTGAAACCAATTGTTTTATTGTTAATTTTTATTTAATAACAAAATAAGGCTTGATGTATCAATTCGTTTATTTTCAATTTGTTTATATTTTTCATTTATCGCATAAGTTAATGGCAAGTCAGCACCAATTTTGGTAGCTTCATCAAGGCAAATGTTTAAATCTTTAATCATCCATTCAACGGGAAAGCCCTTGTTTGACTCAAAATTGCCGTCAATCATCCAATTTGCACGGTTGTTCATTTGCCAAGACGATCCCGCACCTTGCCCTATTGTTTTATAAAGTTTTTCAGCATCAATACCGCTTTTTTTTGCAAAATTTACCGATTCCGCCAGCGATTGAATAATTCCCGCTATACAAATTTGATTTGCCATTTTTGCAATTTGTCCGTTGCCAGATTTACCAAAATATTCTATATTTTTGCCATAACTTTGCATAATTGGTTTGCATTTTTCAAACACTTCCTTCTTGCCGCCACACAAAATTGCAAGAGTTCCTGCTTCTGCGCCACCTTGCCCTCCTGTTACTGGAGCGTCTAAAAAGGTGCATTTTGTGGCAAGTTTTTTGGTTGTTTCCGCAGAAATTGTGGTGTGATCTATAAAAATTGCATCTTTTTTGGCAAAAAGCAAAACTTGATTCACAATATTCTCAACCGATTTATCATCACCCAAACACATTATTATAAAATCGGCATTTTGCACGGTTTCTTGCAAAGATAAAACTGGTTGTCCAAATTTTATTGTCTTTTCGCTATTCCTATTCCATACCAAAACTTCGTGATTTTTTTGCAAATGTTTTGCCATATTAAATCCCATAATTCCTAGTCCTAAAAATGCGATTTTCATATAAGTTTTATAATTAAAGTTATCATCATAATTCCAACAGTTAAAATTAAAACTTTTTTGATAATTGCACCATCAGTTTTTATTGCATGAAGCGAACCAAAATGGTTACCTAAAAAACACCCGATAACCATTGGAATACCAGCTAAAAAAACCATTTTTCCAGCAATTGCAAAACCAACAAATGAACCCAAATTTGATGAAAAATTAAATATTTTAGATGTTGCAGATGCATTTAATAATGGCATTTTATTTATAATATAAAGACAGATTATAAAAATACTTCCAGCACCCGGTCCAAAAAAACCATCATAAAAACCAACCAATAAACAAGTTACTACAACTACAATCCAAGAATAATTTATTGTCTCAACAAAATGATTTTTGTTTTTCATTGTTGCTTTAAAAAGTGTAAAACACAAACCAAACGGAATTAATCCTAAAATAATATAATACAAGCTTGCAGTTGGTAGAATCAAAATTGCACGAGTTCCAATATATGCACCAAGCAATGCCGAAATAATTCCAAGTGGTACAATTTTCCAAATTACAGATTTATTTTTAACAAAATTTCGTATTGCTCCAATTGTGCCAAGAGTTCCAATCAGTTTTTCTTGCCCCAAGGCTAATTGTGGTGGAAATCCAGTCAGCAATAATGCTGGCAATAAAATAAGTCCTGCACCACCAGCAATAGCATCAATGTATCCTGCAATAAATGATGCAACAAAAAGCACACCAAGTGCAATATAAAAATAATTTGCCATCAGGCTGTTTTCTATAAACATAAATTTATTAATTAATTTTAATGTGATGATTATCGTTTTTGTCTTTTAGAAATATTTGATCTGGCATGTTGTATAAACCAAAAATTCTAATTAGCCACCTATCGTTGCCATCAAAATTTGGCTTAAAAGCTTTTCTTGAATGAAACACTCTTTGATTATTAAAAATAATACAATCTCTTTTTTGCAATATAAATTCTTTTATTAAATTATTGTTATTTGCAATATGTTTGATTTTATCTAATATAATATTACATTCTGTTTTATCACTAAAAACATTATGGGTATCAAATCTTGAATAATATTTACCATTAAAATAATTTAAAAGTGGTAAGTTTTTAACAATTAAATTTTGCCCTTCAAATGAATCAGGTCTTTTGATATTAAAAACTGGCTCACATAGTAAAGATATTTCTGTTTGTGTTAAAAATTGCAAAATATCGTCCAATAATAATATGTTTGTAGAAATTTTATCATTATTTCTTAAGCAAACAAATCCAAGTGTATCAGGCGATGGAATTGATTTTATCGCATCTCCATAAATGGATAAATCTGGATTATCAACATGCATACAAAAATCATATTGTGCACCGTGGGAACTGATGTGTTGATTTGCAAATTTCATAGGAGCAACATGTCTTATTAGTTTACCATAATTTTCACCTTCATAAACAACAGGATAAATGTCAAGTTTATGATATAAATTTAACAACGGCAATCCAAGTAAATCTATTTTCTGTGAATAATCTTTGTTAAAAGGTGTTTTTGGAATATCATCGGTTATTGGTATTTGCACTTTAACAACATCGTTGCTATATAAATCTTGCTTAATTTTATCAAAGTTTAAATCTTGTAAAATATCTGTTTTTGATAAAAAATACAAACGAGTGTTATCACTCACCTCTCCATCATATTGAAAATGCTCATTTTTCTCTTCACCGCCTCGCAAATCTTGCAAATGAATTGAAACCCCTGAGTTTAAAAATGCTAATTCGCGAATACGAGTTTGCAAAGTTTCAAAAACAAAAACAATCTCGGTAAAAGTTGTATCACTTGGAAAAAATGTAACTATTGTGATCAAACTTTCCACCAGCATGCAATTGTGTCATAATAACCTCGGCTGCCGATACCCCCTCTGCATGCATATCAACCGGCATTCCTCGACCATTGTCTCTAACTGTGCAAGACCCATCTGGGTTTATTCTAACCAAAATATCGTTGCAATGACCAGCTAGTGATTCATCAATTGAGTTGTCTAAAACTTCATAAATCATATGATGTAATCCTGTGCCATCATCGGTGTTACCAATGTACATTCCCGGACGCTTTTTAACAGCCTCTAACCCCTTTAAAACCTTGATTGAATCAGCACTATAATTACCACTCATTATTTCGTTTTCTTGCGATATTTTGACTAAACAACTTAATATTTTGAATTAATATTGAAACCAATTGTTTTATTGTCAATTTTTATTTAACAAGCAAAACTATTTATTGGATTTAATTCTATTATCATACTGGCATAACATTTGACAGTTGTCTTCATTTGTTTTACCGCCTTCACTCCAAGGTGTAATATGATCAGCTTCCATCTGTTCAATTATAAATATTTTGTTGCATTTAACACAAATTCCTTTTTGTTTTTCAAAAACTTTTTGCTTCATTGATACCGTAAAAGAACGAATTGATAAATGTTTTTCATTTCTGTCCAATATATAATAATATATACCACTTTCTTTGGTAACATCATCGTCGGCAACCAAATTTTTAATCTCAATTTCTATTTTTTGTGCATCGTAGACTGTTTTGTTATACTTATTATATAAAAAACCCCATTCTACACCCTTCATAGATTTTCTTTTTTGCACAAAAGTTGCTTCAACCCAAGATATAACTGACTGAAAATATATCCATAAAGCACTGGCATTGCTATCGTGTTGATGTATAGACATATATTTATCTATGCCATTTTGCGAATCTGATATCCATTTTATTGCCGTTTCTAAATATTCTTGCCTAATAGATGAGCCCTTTAAATAATCGCTACCAATTTTTGAAGCAACACAGCCATTTTTGCTAAAATATTTTTTGGCATCGGTAACCCAAGATCCAGAATAAACCGCATTTCTAAGTTCTTGTTTTGTTAACTCTTCTCCTGCAATATTGATTGTTTCAAACCATTTTAATTTTTCGCTATCCTCTCCACTGCACACATAAACCATCAATTTATATTGCAATATTTTTTGTTGCTCATCACTTTGCAAGTTATGAAAATATTTAAAATTATAAGCAAAATCTCCAACAACATATCTGCAAATAGAAATTGTTCTTTGTTGTCCATCAATAACCTCAAAAGATCCATCACCCCTAACTGCCCAATACATAACATTTAGCGGATAGCCATTTAAAACAGTTTCAATAACGGCATCTCTTTTTTCGTCTAAATAAACAAATTCCCTTTGATAAGGCGGGCGAACATCTAATAATCCGTTAAAAGCCACAACTCCATTTTCTTGGTTGTCTTTATAATTTTTTGTTAAATCACCAATTGTAATTTCTTTAAGTTCTATTTTCATATTTTTTTGTTTTTGATTATTATTCTTGCATAAATACTTGAATAAAGTTGCCCAGTATTGCAATCTTTAAAAGCGGCAACTTTATCGACATTGGGATTAAATATTTTGTATAAAGTTCCTTTGGCATTGTGTGTATATTTGCCCGTTGGTATGCCATTTTTATCAAGAATTTCCATTTTTTTATTGCAACTAAACTCAATTGAGCCAATAATACCAAGAGAAACAATCTCAAATTGATCAGGATTGTATTTATGCAAAAAAGTAATCGGAACGCCCATGGCTCCTGCATAATCAACTGGAATATCCTTTGTTTTATCAACATTTATCGCATCGTAATTATCGTATTTTGGATATTCTTCTGGTGTATATTTTTTGTATAAAATTAAATCTTCGTGCCTTTGGTCATAGTCAATATTTGTGAACCAAACAACACCAGATACCCTAATCATTCCGTCTTTATGATTGCTGGCGGTGGCATAGTCGGTGTAATGTTTGTTTATAAAATGTGCCGCACCACCACTAAAACCAAAGCCAAGCCACAGTTTATCTTCTTTAATAAGCTTAAAAATTTCTTTATATGTTATTGAATTTTGATTGCCAATTATTATAAACTTTTTGTCGTGCTCAACAAGTTGTGCCACATAGTCTCTAAACAACGAAAATGGCGGGTTTGTAACCACAATATCTGCTTGTTTTAGCAACTCAATACATTCTTCGCTTCTAAAATCGCCATCGCCTTTTAGGTTCTTAATACCAATATTTTCTGCTAATGGAACATTATACCCCCCCCGCTAATCCACCTTCATATTCAAGATAAATTGCCTTTTCGGTTTTGTTTGTGCTAAATAAATCAATATCGGCATTTTTGTAGCAAGTTGTAATTAACTTTTTTAAACCTAAATGTTCAAAATTATATGAAAAATAATGAAAAAAATTGCTAACCCTAGGGTCATCACAATTGCAAAGCACTGTTTTACCTCTAAAATAATCTTTATAATGTCTTAATTCTTTTTCAATATCTGTTAATTGAGTATAAAATTCGTCATTTTTTTCTTTTTTAGCTTTATGCAAGTTTTTATTTTGTGCCTCTTGCGACATTTTGACTAAACAACTTAATATTTTGAATTAATATTGAAACCAATTGTTTTATTGTCAATTTTTATTTATATAATTGCTAGTCTGTGGTTTGCGAAACAAGAGGTTTAAACCCCTTGTTATAGAAATATATTATAACAACAAAATTACAAGAACAATTATTGTGTTTTAAAAAAAGTTAATTTTCAAACCAATCTTTGATTTTATCAACCAAATCAAGCTTTTCCCAGCTAAATTCACCAGTTTGCTCGTTATATTCTCTACCAAAATGCCCAAAAGATGCAGTTTTTTCGTAGATTGGTCTATTTAATTGCAAATGATTGCGAATGTTTTTTGGAGTCAGTGATATATTTTGCTTAATAAATTCAATAATTTTTTCATCAGAAAAATTACCAGTTCCGTGACAATCAACAAAAACAGACAAAGGTTCGCTAATTCCAATTGCATAAGATATTTGAATGGTGCATCTATCTGCAATGTCAGCCGCAACAAGGTTTTTAGCAATATATCTTGTAATATAAGCCCCAGATCTGTCAACTTTTGTTGGGTCTTTGCCCGAAAATGCTCCGCCACCGTGCTGTGCTGCACCACCGTAGGTATCGACAATAATTTTTCTGCCAGTCAGTCCCGTGTCCGCCACGGGGCCACCAATTGTAAAGATTCCTGTTGGGTTGATATAAATTTTGTTTTGAGTTGGCATTTGTGGTAATGTTTTTTCTAAAATTGGCATAATTTTTTGCTTAACTTCTGCCAAAGAAATGCTTGGCAAATGCTGAATTGAAACAACAACCGAATCAATTCCAACAAATTTTCCATTTTCATAAATTCCTGTTATCTGACTTTTTGCATCAGGTCCTAAATCCACATATCCAGCTTCTTTTATGTTTTTTAAAATCAAATGTGCATAATAAATGCTTGCTGGCATAAAAACATCTGTTTCGTTGCAGGCAAAACCGAACATAATTCCTTGATCTCCTGCACCTTCATCTTTATGTTCCGTCTCGTCAACACCAATTGCAATATCGCTTGATTGTGGCTGAATTAAGTTAGTTATTTTAACTTTATCGTAGGCAAAACCATCGTAATCGTGCCCTATTTTATGTAATGTTTTACGAACAACAGTTTCAACATCTTGGTTTGTAAGCTCATATCCGCCAATTCTTGTTTCTCCACCAATTATTATATTATTGGTTGTTGCAAAGGTTTCAAAGGCACATCTGGCAAATTTATCTTTTGTAATGCAAAAATCAAGTAAGCTATCCGAAATTATATCGCAGGTTTTATCTGGGTGACCTTGTGATACAGATTCGCTGGTAAAGAAATGTTTAGCCATAATAGAACAATTTAATTAGGAAGTTTCTACTCCGTTATTACAAAAATAATATATTTTGTTAAAAGCAATAACAATATTTGATTATTAATCTCTCTTCAAAACCAATAATATTGCTTGTTGGTGAAAATCATTTAGATTCATACCTATTAGTCAACACTTTGGTGGTCAAAAATTGTTCCTATTTTTTTAGTTATTATATTGTGTTTTGTGGAATATTTTGTATTTGTGATGCTTTATCTCTAAAATGATGAGATTCTATTTGAATTTGGTTATTGTTGCTATTGTTATGCTTTATTTCTACTTGTGTGATTAATATTTTAGATGTGTCACCAAAGTTAAATTCTTTACATTTTTTGATAATTTCGTCTTCTTCATTGGGCGATACAGGTATGCTTAATTTTAATAATTTTTTTCTAAATTGACGCTTTTTTGCGTCCCTGCCAGATGAGCTAAAAAAGCTAGAAATAGCTTCTATTATTCTGGTAAATAAACCCACTTTTTTTGCATCCGCAATTGCACTTTCTATGAATAATTTATAGTCTGTTTTTGTTTCTGTTTTAGGTTCCAATTTTGTTGTTTCGGTTTGAGTTTGGGCATTTGTTTGGTTATCTAATAATAAATTTGATTCTGATTCGGTTGGCAAATTTTGTGTATTATCTGGCTTTTTAATGCTAAATCTTTCTGTGTACAATGGTCTCTTTGCTAACCTGATTGTGTCAGCCTGATTCGGATCATCATTTGTGGCACCTAATATAGTACTTGAGTTGTTTTGTTGTGAGATTCTATTGGTATATCCTTTGTTGGGCGACAATATTTGTGTTGGCGACCAATGGTTATTGCTAGCACTTAACATAGTTGTTGGTTTTTGTTTGCGAATATTAAATAGTATTTGTTTGCTTGAAACATGATTATTTATTTTTGGTGCAATTCTTTTGTTGAGCGGTCTTGGTGCTGCAATAATACTATATGGATCTGTTTGTGCATTTAATTTTGGTTTTGATGTATTAGCGCGTGATGTTGTTGCGGGATCTGTATTTGTACCAGATGAGCTTGATGTTGTTGATGAATTAGCATTGTTGGCTATTGGTGCCACATCAGTGCTTGATGTTGTTTCAGAATTTGTATTTGTAACAGATGGGTTGATGACTGGTTGTTCATATAAAGGTAAATTTAGAGGTGGAGGTGATGCAGGTTTAATTTTAAGTTCTAAGTCTGCTTTTAATTTCGTGAATTTAGCAATTAAATCTTGATATGCCTGTATTTGACTGTGATTACGATGGTTGACAGGTAATATATCTCGTTTTATATCATCTAGTTCTTTTGTCAATATTGCAATACTTCGTTTTATATCATCTAGTTCTTTTGTCAATATTGCAATACTTTTATCAATATCGATGCTCAAAATAGACCGATTACTGTTTTTTTTCTTTGTAGATATTTTTGTGATTGCGTTTGTGAGTTTTTTTTTAGCGATTCTATTGTGTTTATAGATTTACTTAGGTTGTCATTTAAATTTTTTAATACTATTATTTGAGTTGTAACTACTCCTGATACGCTGTTTGGATTTGGTTTATAAATTTGACGAACATTATATTTGCCATTTGTGTTTTGAGTATTTTGATCTATTATTGTTTTTATTTCTTTTTGCAAATTATCATATCCATTCCTGCTGACAAAATCATTACATTTGAATTTTTCTACTTTTAATATTAAATCATTTATATTTTTCAATATTTTATCGTCTTGGGTATTTTCTTTTAATTGTGTATATGTTTTTGCAACTTCGGCATTTAAGTCTTTTATTTTGCTATTTAACACCTTATTCATACCAACATTAAGAGTATTATAATTACTTATTATGTTAGAATCTAGATTTTTTTCTGTTTTATCTATATTAAGTTTTTGTATAGCGTTATTTAATTGTAATACACTATTTTGCATGTTTTTAGTTAATTCTTGTATTTTTTTTTCATATTCATATGGAGTTGGTGGTTTTGTTTCTTGTGCAAAAAATGATGATATTTCTTCTATATTTTTTGTAATTTTATCAGCTAATTTGT
>CAMCQG010000040.1 GCA_945876965.1 Rickettsia typhi | reverse complement strand
CCTTTGCCATTTTTCCACTAATAACACCATTGTGAATATTTTTTATCAAATCGGCAATTTTTTCTGCATTCATATTACAGTTTTCTAAGCTAATTCCTAATTTTTTTAAACGACCATTTAATTCTGCCATAATCCATGAAAATGCCATTTTTCCATCACACCCCTCAGCAATCACATTATCAAACATTTTGCTGGCAATTTCATCTTCAACAAGAGCCTGTGCATCCCTTTCTATTAATAAATAATCCTTGATATACCTAGCTTTTCGTGCCTCTGGCAACTCAGGTATTTTGCTACGAATTTTATCTATAAAAAAATCATCTATTATAACCGGCAACAAATCAGGATCAGGAAAATACTTATAATCAGCGGCGTTTGCCTTATTTCTAATAACAAAAGTCTCCCCTTTATTGGCATCATAAAGCCTTGTTTGTTGCTCAATAGCCCCTCCCCCGTCAAGCACATCAACTTGCCTTGCTGCTTCAAACTCGATAGCATCTTTTACAAACTTAAAAGAATTTACATTTTTAATTTCACACCTCGTACCAAATTCTGTCGCCCCAACAGGCATAACAGATACATTTACATCGCACCTAAAAGAACCCTTTTCCATATCAGCATCACTAGATTCTATTGCGCGTAAAATTCCGTGCAATTTTTTTAAATAACTAACAGCCTCATTTTGGCTTTTAATATCGGGCTTTGTAACAATTTCCATCAATGGAACCCCAGATCTGTTCAGGTCAATACAACTTTTACCAACAACTTTATCGTGAATTAATTTGCCAGCATCTTGCTCTATATGAATACGCTCAACTCTAATTTTTTTTACCTCACCATTATCTCCAATAATATCGATAAATCCATTTTCGACAATAGGATAATACATTTGTGTAATTTGATAACCAGATGGTAAATCTGGATAAAAATAACTTTTTCTATCAAAAACAGAGTATTTATTTATATGACCATCTATTGCTAATCCCGTTTTAACGGCCTGCTCTATTACCTCAAAATTTAACACAGGTAAAACTCCTGGCAATGCCATATCGTAGCAATTTACAGCAGTATTTGGTTGCTCTGCAAATGTATATGCGGTTGTTGAAAATAATTTTTTATCAGTTTTTATTTGCGTGTGAACCTCCAAACCTATCACAACTTCATAATCACATTTTTTACCCTGTATTATCATATAACCTATAATTTTGTATTATGGCGGAGGGGGTGGGATTCGAACCCACGGTAAGTTTCCCTACGTCGGTTTTCAAGACCGGTGCCTTAAACCGCTCGGCCACCCCTCCATTTTTATATTCACTAAAACAGCTATAATAAAAGTCAATATAAAAAAAATTGACTTTTAAATTAAGCTGTTAAACATATATTAACATATTGTATTTACTAAATAGCCAATATATGATGTTTATAGTTAAATGGGTTACTATTATTGGCGGATTAGTTTGGGGCGCCATTATGCTTTATCCAAAAATAGATGCGTTTATTGATGTTAAAAAAACAACAGCAAATATTGTAAAAGATGTTCGTGATGGCATTAGGACAAATCAGAACGAAAACGAAAACGAAAAAAATTAATTATCATTATATGTTTTGGACAATTATAAGAATTTTATTTTATATAGGATTAATTATATTTGGGTTTTTTTGGCTATGGCCAGAAATAAATAAATATATAGACCTAAAAGCAATTTTAGGGTCTGGATGGGATGGGCTAAAAGGGGGCATTAGGGGATTATAAATTTGATAAAATATTTGCTTCCATAATATCAATATAATAAAATAAACAAAATAAGATTTATTTTATTATATTGATTATGCAAAACATTCTAACAAAAATATTTAGTGGCAAAAAAAATAATGCAACAAAAGGATTGCAAACTTATTATGTGAATGCTCAATATCGTGATAAATATTTTGGACCACAAGATTATTTTACCCTCACAAAACAAGGTTTTATTGGTAATATTGTTGCTTTTAGAGCAATTAGTATAATTGCAAAATCTGCATCATCTGTTGTGCTGTCTGCCTATAAAATTCAAACAAATGGCAACAAAAAAGAGCTTGCAAACCATAACATAAACGCACTATTAAAGCAACCAAACCCAAAATGTGGCTTGGCAGAATTTATAGAAGAAGTTATATCTTATCAGCTTATTTCTGGTAATTCTTATATTTATGCAGCAGAAGATGAAAATGGTATACCAACTGAATTACAAATTCTTAGACCGGATCGTGTTAAAATTTTAAATAATAACGATTATTTGGTTTATAAATATGTTATAAATGGATTGGAATACGATTTTAGTGATGATCAAAATGGTGTATGCGATATATTGCATTTAAAAAATTTTCACCCTCTTGACGACCTATATGGTTTATCTAGTTTAGCTGTAGCTCACAACGCAATTGAACAACATAATGAATGTTTGGAGTGGAATAAAGCCTTACTTAAAAATGGTGCCAGACCAAGCGGTGCGGTAGTTATGAATGCCAACAACGGAACAATGAGCGATGATCAATTTGAGCGTATGAAATCACAAATTAATGAACAAGTTATGGGCGGTGAAAATGCTGGAAAAATAATGCTTTTAGAGGGAGGTTTAGACTGGCGTGAAATGAGCATGAGCCCCAAAGATATGGATTTTATCGAAAGTAAAAATGGTGCAGCAAGAGATATAGCCTTGGCACTCGGGGTTCCACCGCAATTATTGGGCATAAAAGGTGATAATACCTACAATAATATGGGGGAGGCTCGTATGGCTTTTTGGGAAGAAACAATAATTCCTTTACTTAATAACCTATGCAATAAATTATCGGTTTGGATGTCGGCACAATTTATGGAAAATATCGAAATTCAATACGACCCAGATAGCATTTCTGCGCTTAATTCTCAGCGTCAAATTTTATGGCAAAACCTCAATAATACCCATTTTTTAACAGACGAAGAAAAAAGGGCTATGCTAGGCTTTAATACAAAATAACAATTGTTTTGTAATCGTTGTAACAAAGTTTTTAAACCACTTGTTGATAAAATATATGTGGCGGAGAAAGAAATAAAAACCCCGCCGATTGCGTATAGCTCAACCCCCTCCCCTTAAACGGGGAGGTTGCAGAAATATTTATGATTGTTTTTTAATACATACCACCCATATCAGGCATAGCTGGAGCTTTTGGTTCCGGTGCATCAATTGTTGTGGCTTAGGTTGCAATGATTAAACTGTCATTCTGCGTTGCAATTGTAATGCTTTTGCAGCCATATCGTAACATTCAATTATTGTTTATCTTTAAATCTTTGCATTCTAAGTATCTTGCAACGGTCATTAAAAACATTGTAAAAACAATTACAGTAATGTCCGCACTGAGCAATATGCCATACATTTTTCCTATTTTTTCACTACCAATAAAAGAAAAAACCAAAAGTAACCCACAGCACATTTCGGATATTGCTTTCCAGCCATCAAAGCCAATCAAAAGTCTCATTTTGAGGGATGATTAATTTTATAACTATCAAATGCCATCCAAACAAATAACAATATCATTGCGGCAAAACCTGTTAATGTTATTGTTGTTATTGTTGTTCCAAAGTCCATAATTGCGTAGATAATTTTTATTATTGTTTGTTGTTATTTTTTGTTTGCAATAAAATAAGAATGAATATCTATTTTATGTCATTTTTAACTTCAAAATATCTTGTTATTAACATACAAAAAAATCCAACAACTATAAACAATATATCGCCAAAAAGCAATGGACTATACATATTGCCAAGTTCTTTTTCTCCAATAAAAGAAAAAACCAATAGCAACCCACACATTACTTCACAAAAAGCCCTCCAACCTTCAAAGCCAAACCAAAGTTTCATATTGCTTTATGCTTACTTTTGTAATCAATGTATGCAATAAAAATCATAGTAAAAACAACAGAAGCTAAAAACATCATTCCGGCAATTCCAACAGGCGATATTGTGTTAGGCATAATTTTATAGATAATTTGATACTATTGTTTGTTGTTATTGTTTGTTGTTATTTTTTATTTGCAATAATAATTATACAGAATGAAATTTAGTATGAGATTCTTTTGGTAGATTTTTTTTATCTATCAATAAATCTGATATAAGTTTTTCTTCTATATTTTTTAATTCTTTGCATAATATACCTTCTTTCGCAATATCTATAGATATTTTGTTAGCAAAATAACATAAAAAATCATATGCGTCTATAATTTTGTTATAATCTGCAATGTTATTGTTAATAAAAGTTTTAAAATATTCAACTTGTGTATTATCCATATGACGAATAAAGCCTATATGTCCGTGAGATTTATCTGTATTGACAATACAATATTGAAATTTTTCATTGATCTGATTTTTGTTATTCGTATAAAACAAAGAATCAAAAAATAATTTGAATAATTCTTTGTAATCGTTTGAACTGAAAAAAGAAATCATATTTTAATAAAATAAATTATATTAATAAACAAGGGGTCTAAACCCCTTGTTGCTAAAATATATTTGGTGGAGAGAAAACCCCCCCACCGCTCTGCCGAGCAACCTCCCCCGCAAGGGTGGAGGTTTATGGATATATGTTTTTAATACATACCACCCATTCCGCCCATGCCCGACATATCAGGCATTGATGGAGCTTTTGGTTCTGGAGCATCAGTTATTGTAACCTCGGTTGTAATGATAAGTCCACCAACTGATGCAGCCGATTGCAATGCAATACGAACAACTTTTGCTGGGTCAACAATACCTTTAGCAACCATATCACAATATTCACCCACTTGTGCATCGTATCCAAATGCAGTTTTATCTTGTTCTAGCAATTTACCAACAACAACTGAGCCATCTACACCTGCATTGCAAAGGATTTTGCGAATTGGAGCCTCAACAGCTTTTCTGATAATATTAATACCAGCATTTTTATATAAAAATTCTAGTTGATTATTATCAAATATAATTTTATGTTTCTTAAAAAATTATAAACAATGATTATTATGAAGATTATTATTTTAATCATAATGCTGTCTTTTATGGTAAATTCTTTTGCAGAGGAGCAAAAAAGTAGCGAAATAAAAAAAATCTTTGAACCGACAGAAAAAGAAGGTAGTCAAAATAAAATTAGATTAATATTTGAGGATTTTTTTCAAAATGATGCAATTAAGAGTGGTGGCAAAATCTTAAAAGAATTTAACAAAGTTGGTAAAGTGACTTTTACCGATAATATAATTAACAAAATATGTAATAAAGATAAAAATTGTGAAAATGCAATGTATTTTGATGACATTGGAATTTATCTACAAAACGGAGATTCTGTTATTCAGGTTGCGAACTATAATGAAATATATTTATTGAAAATTGCACAAAACTTTTTAGATAACTCATATCAAAATTATTTAATAAAAAGAAAATCAGGTCTTACGAATCAGATAAGTGGCATTCATTTTTGTATGCAATATTATAAAATACTTAATGTTTTTGAAGAAAAATATAATACAGAAATTAATAATTTTCTTAAAAATCCAGAATATCAAAATATAACAGAAGAAGATTTGATTATGATACAAGAAACTCAAAAATCTTTTAAAGAAGTTGCTGAAAAAATAGCAAAATATAAAAAAGAAGTATATGAATATGGTAAACAAGCAGAATATGATAATTTTTTCAAAAACAATAAAAAATTAAAAGGCTTTTGCGATGAAGATCAGTTCTCCAGCAATCAAAATACAAGACAAGCTTCAGTTCTTCATAGCACAATGATTCCGCAAATTAGAAAAGATTGTGTATATAAAATTGATAATTTTGTTGTCTTAGATGTTAGGCAAAAAGGATTGATAATAGCTGATAGTAATAATAATTTTAATAATTATGCAGCTAAGATGTTAAATAAAAACGCTAGATATATAGAAACAATATCGGATTACATAGAAAATAAAAATGAAAACATTGGTAAAGATTTTAGTGGCTATGTATATTATACTGGCTTATATACAATTAATTCAGTTAATGGCTCTACTCAAATACCAGCATTTAAGGAAGTTGAATTTATATTTGCAAAATAAAATCATTGAATGAAAATACCTTTTGCTGAATATTTGTAAGATTTTTTATTATATCTTTATCATTTGTTATCAAAATAGCATTCTTTGTTTTTGCGGTTAATGCAATTTCTTTATCACTATTTTTCATACTTGGGGATAATGATTTTATATAATTAGATTTTTTGGTATCCATCATACCAAGAGATTCATTCTTAGTATTTTTTGTTCCAAATCCAATAATGGAATGATACTTTTTTTCTATTTTTTTATCTTTTTTTAATTCTCCATTTTCTATATCTTTTCCTAAATAAAAACCAAATATGCCACTTATTTCATTTACCTTATTTATACTATTCAAATAATTTAATAAATTATTAATTTTTTCTAATTTATCCTTATCTGATATGTTATTAAGTTGTAACTTTACTGCTTGTGGTAATATAACTTGATTTATTTTTACAAAAACATTATTCAATGTCTCTTTATCTAGTTTTATTAATTCATCATAGCAGTTAGAATCAAAACATACAATATAGTTCATAAAAATTGAAGCAAATTATAATATAAAAAATGCCCTACATCATATCAAGTTAATATAGGGCATTTTTTTTAGTTATTTCTTAACATCAAAAGCAATATTAAGTTTAGTTTGGCTATGTTTTAATTAGTATATTAATACATACCACCCATTCCGCCCATGCCCGACATATCAGGCATTGATGGAGCTTTTGGTTCTGGAGCATCAGTTATTGTAACCTCGGTTGTAATTATTAAACCGCCAACAGATGCAGCCGATTGCAATGCAATACGAACAACTTTTGCTGGGTCAACAATACCTTTAGCAACCATATCACAATATTCACCAAGTTGAGCATCAAAGCCAAACGAAGTTTTATCTTGTTCAAGCAATTTACCAACAACAACAGAACCGTCTACGCCTGCATTACACAAAATTTTGCGAATTGGAGCCTCAACAGCTTTTCTGATAATATTAATACCAGCATTTTCTTCGTCGTTGCTACCTTTAAGAGTTGCCAAAACTTTACTTGCATAAAGTAATGTAACTCCGCCACCAGGAACTATTCCTTCTTCAACAGCCGCGCGAGTAGCAGCTAGTGCATCTTCAACACGATCTTTGCGTTCTTTAACTTCAACCTCTGTTGCACCGCCCACTTTTAAAATAGCAACACCACCAGAAAGTTTAGCTAAACGCTCTTGCAATTTTTCACGATCGTAATCAGATGTAGTCTCTGCAGCTTGTGCTTCAATTTGTTTGCAACGAGCTTCGATATCATGTTTTTCGCCCATTCCATCAACAATTGTAGTATCATCTTTTGTTACCACAACTCTTTTTGCACGACCTAATTGCTCCAAGCTTACAGTTTCAAGTTTCATACCCAACTCTTCTGATACAACTTGCCCTTTTGTCAAAACCGCGATATCTTCAAGCATAGCCTTTCTGCGATCTCCAAAACCTGGTGCTTTTACTGCAATAATTTTTAAACCACCTCTTAATTTATTGATAACCAAGGTAGCAAGTGCTTCACCTTCAATATCCTCAGCAATTATAAGCAAACCTTTGCCCGACTGAACAACGGCCTCTAAAACTGGCAACAATGGTTGCAGGGTAGATAGCTTTTTTTCAAAAATCAAAATATAAGGAGAATCAAGCTCGGCAGTCATTTTTTCTGAATTTGTCACAAAATATGGAGAAGCATAGCCTCTATCAAAATTCATACCTTCTACAACTTCAAGTTCAAGCTCTGTACCTTTGCCTTCTTCAACTGTGATTGGAGCATTTTTTTTGCCAACACGCTCCATAGCTTCGGCAATTTTTTCACCAACTTCTTTGTCGCCATTAGCCGAAATTGTTGCAACTTGAGCAATTTCTTGTTTTGTATTAACAGGTTTGCTTACCTTTTTAACATTTTCCAATATAGCTTCAACTGCTTTGTCAATTCCTCTTTTTAAATTTACAGGAGACATTCCAGCTACCACAAATTTATTGCCTTCACGAGCGATTGCACGAGCAAGAACAGTTGTAGTTGTTGTGCCATCGCCTGCTTTATCGCCAGATTGAGTTGTTGCAGATTTGATAATTTGCACACCTAAATTTTGATTTTTATTAGAAAGATTTATTGATTTTGCAACAGTAACACCATCTTTTGTAATTTTTGGTGAACCATGAGATTGCTCAATTACAACAGTGCGACCTTTTGGACCAAGCGTTGCTCCAACAGCATCTGCCATAATGTCAATACCTGCAAGCATTTCGTTGCGAGCGGTTTGACCGATTTCTATAATTTTTGTAGACATAATAAGTATAAATTAATTAAGTTCTAATTATTCTATATGCGTTAAAAATCCAATTTCAAGTTTTTTATAAAATAAATATAAATAAAACTTAGTAACAATTATTATTTGATAAATATAAACATATAAATGTTTCAATATAGCCGAACAAATACCAATATAATATCATAATATATCTTAGAACATCATCAAAATTTGCTCTTTAATGAAATCTACATCGTTGCTGGTGTTAACTGCCATTCTAAACTCTGCTCCGCCGATTAACCCTTTGCTGTAATACCCAAGGTGTTTTTTTGCAAAACATAAACCTTGTATCGCACCATAAAAATCTATAATTCTATCAAAATGTTCGTTGACTATTTTGGCAATTTGTTCTTGATTTAAAGCTTCAAATTTTTTACCAGCAAGTTCGTCGGTTATTTGCCTTATAATCCAAGGTTTTCCATATGAACCTCTGCCTATCATAACGCCATCGGCACCCGAGAGCTGCAAAGCTTCTATTGCATTTTTCGTGTTTTTTATATCACCATTCACAATAACTGGAATTTTAACGGCATCTTTTACATTTTTTACAAACTCCCAATTTGCCTCGCCAGTGAACATTTGACTGCGAGTTCTGCCGTGAATTGTAATCATTTGAGCCCCGACATTTTCTGCTTTTTTTGCAAGAGATGGTGCGTTAAGCATTTCTTCGCTCCAGCCCATTCTTGTTTTAACCGTGACCGGAATTTGAACCGCATTTACCGTTGCTTCAATTAATCTTGCCGCCAAATCTTCGTCTTTCATCAATGCAGATCCAGATAGGCTATTTACTACCTTTTTAACCGGACAACCAAAGTTTAAATCTATAATATCCGCTCCCATATCTTGATTTATTTTTGCAGCTTCTGCTAATACTTTTGGGTCGCAACCTGCTAATTGCACAGCTAAAACCTCATTTTTATCTTTTTTATACGCCTTTTTTTTGAGTTGCTTCAAATCTTCAACCGCAGCTCTTGATGCTATCATTTCGCTAAATTTTAAATTATCACCAAACTGGGCAACAATTTCTCTATATGGAGCATCGGATATGCCACACATTGGTGCCAAAAAAACTGGCTCATTTATAATTATATTGCCTATTTTTATTGTTTTTAACATAAATTAATAATTTTATTAGATATATTTTCCACCGTTAGCCCAAAAGCATCGCACAAATCATCGCTTGATGCTGAGGATCCAAATTTGTCAACACCAAAAAATAAATCTGTGTTATCTAAATATTTTGCCATATTTTGCTGCGAACCAGCTTCTATGCCGATTTTTAATAATTTATTTGTTCGGCCCAAAATTTTATCTTGATATTCTTGCGATTGCATATCAAACAATTTGCAACAAGGCATCGAAACTAAATTAGCAATTATTCCTTGTTTTTCAAGATTTTTAACAATATCAAATGCCAGCCCAACTTCTGATCCACTTGCAACTATAACACATTTTGCGTTTTGTTTTTCGATAACAAAATAAGCACCAAATTTGACATAATTTTTCAAATCTAAATTGGTGATAAAATTTTGTTTAATATTTTGTCTTGCACATAAAATCGCCGTTGGCTTATCTGATTGTAATGCAATTTGTATGCTATCAATGGCTTCCAATTGACTCGCAGGTCTTATAACAAGCAAATTTGGAATTGCGTTTAAATTAGATAATTGCTCAACTGGTTGATGAGTTGGGCCGTTTTCTCCAACACAAATAGAATCATGTGTAAATATAAAAATTGATTTAATTTTCATTAATGCAGCCATTCGTATTGCTGGCATCATATAGTCTGCAAATACCAAAAATGTTGAACCAAAAACAATAAAATCGCCATAAAGAGTTATGCCGTTTATAATTGCACCCATTGCGTGTTCGCGAGCTCCATAGTTTATAAAATTGCCACTAAAATCATCTGCCGTAATATCTTTGCAATTAGCAGTTTTAACACAGGTTGATATAGCAAGATCGGCCGATCCGCCAATTAAATTTGGTATTTTTTTATAGCATTTATCTAAAATTTGCCCCATAATTTTTCTCATAGAATCGTCTAAAAAAATATCAGATTTCATTTGTTCAAAAAAATTTGATAAATCGTCGGTTTTTGGTTTTTTAATATTTTTAATATAAATAGATTCATTTCTTTTCCAAGCATTTCGCCAAATTTGCAGCAAATCTAATGGTATTTCAAAATTATTATATTTAACTTCTTTATCAATCAAGCTACCGTGTGCCATATTTGTATTTTGATATTTTGAGCCATATCCAATTATGGTTTTGGCAATTATAATCGTTGGTTTTTCTATATTTTTAACCGTTTCAAAAGCATTACGAATTTCATCAATATTGTGTCCATCAATTTTGATAACAGACCAATTTTGTGATAAAAATCTTTGCTCATGATTTTCACTAAACGATAAATCTAATTTTCCATCAATTGTCATCGAATTATCATCAAAAATAACAACTAAATTGTTAAGCTTTAAATGTCCAGCCAAAGACATAGCTTCATAGCTGATTCCTTCCGTTAAACATCCGTCCCCAACGGTGCAATAAATTTTATTTTTATCTCCATTTTTTTTGCCAGAAATTGCCATACCA
>CAMCQG010000039.1 GCA_945876965.1 Rickettsia typhi | reverse complement strand
CTAAACAAAAAATTGCCGATTATGCTTTTACAACACTTGAACCAGGTTTAGGATTTGTTGAAGTTGAAAAATTTGATGGCTTTGTTATGGCAGATATTCCGGGATTAATCGAGGGTGCAAGTCAAGGTTTAGGTTTGGGTGACAGATTTTTAAGACATATCGAAAGATGTTCAATTATTTTACACCTAATCGATTGCACAAGCGACGATATTTTGCAAGATTACAAAACAATTCGCAAAGAGCTAAAAGCATATAGTCCAATTTTAGCCGAAAAACAAGAATTTGTTGTGCTATCAAAATGCGAATTACTTGATGAAAAAGAATTAGCAAAAAAACAAAAAAAGCTTGAAAAACATACAGGATCAAATGTTTATATTATTTCGTCAATGACTGGCTTAGGAACAAAAGAATTAATGTTGAAAGTGTATAGAATCCTGCAAGCATCAAGCTATGAAGCTAAAAATTAACTATTAAATTGATCTTGTTTTTTGCGAAACAGGGTGAACTTTATTGTTGCCATTTACAGCCTTATGAACTTTCTTTACATGTTTTTTGAAGCGCTCAATAAAAGTATTTTGTACTTTAAAAACATGGCTTATTTTGGCATCAAAAGATACAGATTCTATGCTGTATGAACGATTGTTGTGTGATAAGATTGTAATACCTTTATTTGTATGTTTTTTTTCTAACTCCTGTTTAATTAAATCCATTTGTTTTGAATCGTTATTTTTATATTTAATTTTATATATATTAATTTGCTTTGTATTCTCTAACTCGGTATTAATTGGTGAACCATCTACTGTGAAATGTGCAAAAATATTGTTATCTTTTCCAGACATCTCAATTTGTATATCAATATTTTTTGGTGCTTCTTGAATTATTTTTTTTAACTCATCCCCCGATAAGTCTTGCTTACACGATAAAAGATTTATTTTTAGAGTTTTGTATTTATTATTTTTATTCTTTTTTATTTCTTCAAAAATATTCAATATTAAATCAGATGTATATGATATATTTTTACCATCTTTTTTAAATATAGAATCTGAATAACTATCTAAAAAAGAAGATTTATTGTTCATTTTACTATAAGATCCGTGGCAAGATATATTATATTGCAAAACACTATTAGCGTTATTTATTATGCTTTTTCTTTCTATTGTATCAATTTCGATAATGTTTTTGTTTGATTTTTCTTTGTCGATAATATTTCCATTTTTAGCATTTAAAATATATTTTTTTCCAGATGGCAAGCAATATTCTATATCGCCATCAAATTTATTATTTTTAACAGAACCATTTATAGTCCTATTATCATTAAATTTATCTGATGCATAAATAACTTTACCGTTAGAATCTAATTTAATTACAGACCTATATATTAATTTATCCGGATTGCATAAATCATAAACATCCTGATTAAATGTGCCAATTAATTTACCATTTTCAAAATATCCAGAATTAAATAATGTTCTAGTTTCTGTTTTTTCTATGCTATTCCCTTTACCACAAACCAATCCATCTTTTTTATATAATTCAAAATCTATATTATATTTAATATTTTTTCCATAAAAAGCAACTTTATTATCATAATCTATTATAAAAGGATCATTACGATCACTGCTTCTGATATAATAATTATTATCATTATTATAAATATAATTACCATATGAATCATTGCATATGAAATGTGATTTTTTTATTATTTCTATCAATCCATCATAATTCATTATTGGCTATCAAATTAATCTATACATTAGATAATTTATAATTACAATAATATCAATTCATATTTTTTAATAATCAAAATAATAATTTGATTTTTATTGTTTTGTAAAATAGAAACATTTAATGTATATAATTTTTGCAAAAAATGTCGGGTGATTTCAGTTTTAAAGGTAGCGATTTGGTTGGTTTAAAATATAAAACGTTGTTTCCATATTTTGCAGATAGCAAGAATGCTTTTCAAGTTTTAGCAGGTGATTTTGTAACAACCGAAGACGGCACAGGAATTGTTCATTGTGCTCCCGGATTTGGTGAGGATGACCATTTAGTTTGCAAAAAAAATGGAATAAAAGTTGTGTGTCCGGTTGATAATGGGGGCAAATTTACTGGCGAAATTGGCAAAATTGATTATAAATTGGGCGACAAAGAAATGTCGTTTGATGTTGCTGGCAAACAAGTTTTTGAAACCGAAGATGAGGTTATAAAATATTTAAAAAGCACAGGAAATTGGCTAAAAACAGAGCAATATTTACATAATTACCCACATTGTTGGAGAACCGACACCCCGCTTATCAACAAGGCGGTTGGAAGTTGGTATGTTGAGGTTACAAAATTTAAAGACAGAATGGTTGAATTGAACCAGCAAATCAATTGGATTCCAGAAAATGTAAAGGACGGAATTTTTGGTAAATGGCTTGATAATGCTCGTGATTGGTCGATTTCGCGTAATCGTTTTTGGGGTTGCCCTATACCAATTTGGCAGTCAACAGATCCGCTTTATCCTAGAACCGATGTTTATGGTTCGATTGCCGAAATGGAGGCAGATTTTGGGGTAAAAGTAACCGATTTGCACAGACCTTTTATTGATACTTTGGTGCGACAAAACCCAAATGATCCAACGGGAAAATCGCAAATGGTGCGAGTGCAAGATGTATTTGATTGTTGGTTTGAAAGTGGTTCAATGCCTTACGCACAGGTTCATTATCCATTTGAATTTAAAGAAAATGGCAAGGTTATTCGCACGGCAGAACAAAATCAGGAGTGGTTTAAATCGCATTTTCCTGCCGATTTTATCGTGGAATATATGGCACAAACTCGTGGCTGGTTTTATACTTTAATGGTGCTTTCCACGGCGCTATTTGACCGTCCGCCATTTTTGAATTGTATTTGTCATGGGGTAATTTTAGATGAAAAATCGCAAAAGCTGTCAAAAAGGCTAAAAAACTATCCAGACCCAATGCTAATGTTCGATACCTACGGCAGTGATGCAATGAGGTTTTATATGGCAAAAGCCAGTGTAATGCGAGGCAACGAATTGAATATGGACGCAAAAGGAGCAGGCATTGCCGAAACCGCTCACACCACTTTGGCAGGCTTTTGGAACGCATTTACATTCCTAAAAACCTATATGGAAGCTGACAAAATTTGGAACCTTGACGGCAAAAAAGACAAGCTATTTTTGACCGATTTTGCACCAATAAAAAATGTTATGGATATTTATATTTTGACAAAAATCAATGAAACTTGCCAAAAAATCAAAAAATCAATGGACGACTACAATACCCCCCTTGCTTGCAACGCAATTGACGACTTTTTGGAGGTTTTAAGCAACTGGTATATCCGCCGCAACAAGGATCGCTTTTGGTCATCGGTTGAGGGCGACGATGTTTGGTCTGCAATGGCACTCGAAAAAAAACAGGCATATCAAACCTTATACACCTGCTTGATGCTGCTTTGCAACTATTCTGCCCCGCTTTTGCCTTCTATAACCGAAAAGATTTATTTGGAATTAATTATTTAATTTTATGAAACAGGAGCAATTGCTTTTTCAATACAAATATCCAATTTTTTATAATGTTAGTAAAAAGAATAATTTAAAATTTATTGATATATGTGCAGGCATTGGTGGATTTCATTTGGCATTAAGTAGTATAGGTGCAGAATGTGTTTTTGCATCTGATATAAATGCAGATTGTCAAAAAACTTATTTTACTAATTTTAATATGAATGTATTTGGCGATATAAATACAATAAATCCTGTAAATATACCAAATCATGATATTTTGTGTGCAGGGTTTCCTTGTCAGCCATTTTCTGTATCTGGTAAGCAAAAAGGGTTTGATGATGATAGAGGTAACTTAATTTTTACAATCTTCAATATCATAAAAATAAAAAAACCATCTGTTATATTTTTGGAAAATGTCAAGCAATTAAAATATCATAACAAGGGGGAAACATTGCTTACAATAATTAGTGAATTAGAGAAGTTGGATTATAAAGTTTCTTGGTCTATATTAAATGCTAAAGATTTTGGTGTACCTCAAAACAGAGAAAGAATAATTATTATAGCAACAAAAACAAAAAGATTTGTTTTTGATAACTTAAATATGAATAGTAATGTGATATTAGAGGATATATTAGATCCTGATGGAAATTTTGAATATTTAAATCCATCCGAATATACAATTATAGAAAATCAAAAAAAACAAGAATCTGGACTTATATTTGCAGGATACAGAAATAAAGATATTAGAAAAAATGGAGTTAGACCAAATACAGAGCATTTATCAAGAGTTCATAAACAGCCAAATAGAATATATTCAGCAAAAGGAGTGCACCCTACAATACCATCACAAGAAACATCTGGTAGATTTTTTATATATCATAACAATAAAGTTAGAAGATTAACAATTAATGAATGTTTTAAATTGATGGGTTTTCCTAATAATTTTCAAAAAGTTAGCTCAAATTCAAAATTGTATAATCAAATAGGAAATTCTGTTTGTGTTCCTATGATCACAGAAATTGCAATGCAAATAAAAAATCAATTCTTTTAAATATGGATATTCCAAGTATTAACAAAAAAATAGAATCAATTCTAAATGAAGCAAATAATTTGTTAAAACAGAATGAAGATATAATTTCTACTAATCTGCCTAAGATACACACAGATAAATTAGATATTATCATTTTAAACTGTGAATCAAGAAAAGCAATTTTAACTGTTTTGATAACTTTAGTTTTTTATAAATTTTTACATAAAGAACAAGATATTAGAAATCATCGTGTTGATATAAAAAACGGCTTTTCGGGAAGAACATTTGATACAAAAATTATTACACCATTTATGAAACAGCATAATTTTCCTGCTATGGCAGAAAGTGGTTGGCTTACCAGAACCTTGGAACAAAATAGGCCATATGATCTTAATTATCCAGGTAAAATAACACCAAAGAATGCCAAAAATGCATTTTTATCTTTAGTAGATGAAATTCAAAACTTAAATTGCGATAGTAAAGATTGTTTGTTATATATTTTTCAAAAATTAATCCTTTATAGATTAGAACACAATATAAATGTTATACATCCGCTAGATAATAAGGTTATTTCAATTAATTGTATCATAAGCTTATTGGATAAACATTTTCAAAAATCTTCCAAAGTTGGCACAGCCAGATTGCCAGTTTTAGCATTGTATTCTGTTTATGAATGTATTTTGAGTGAACTAAATAGATATCAAGATAAAAAACTCAAAATATTAGAATCTCATACATCTGCAGATTTGAGATCTGGTAGTATTGGAGATATAGATATATTAACAAAAGATGACAAACCTTTTGAAGGTATAGAAATTAAATATGAAAAACAAATTACCGCACAAATGATTGAAGATGCATATGGTAAATTTAAACATTATAAAGTTGAAAGATACTATTTGTTATCAACCAAACAAACTAAAGATGATGAATTAGTGAAGATAAAAAGTGTCATAGATAGAATAGCTATAGAACATGGTTGTCAAATTATAGTTAATGGTGTTATGCCAACTTTAAAATATTATCTAAGATTGATTAAAAATACTGATGATTTTTTACGTAGGTATGTATATCATTTATCCACAGATAATGTTATAAAGGCGGAACATAAAAATATTTGGAACGACATAATAAAAAATAATTAATATGGTAAAAATTGACCACTTTTTGGAGGTTTTAAGCAATTGGTATATCCGCCGCAACAAGGATCGCTTTTGGTCATCGGTTGAAGGCGACGATGTTTGGTCTGCTATGGCACTCGAAAAAACAGGCATATCAAACTTTATACACCTGCCTTATGCTTTTATGCAACTATTCTGCTTCGCTTTTGCCTTGTATAACCGAAAAGATTTATTTGGAGCTTAATAATTAATGATGATATATGTTGATTGATTATTTTATAGATTGGTATCAATGTATATACTATTTTAATGGTGGTTTTAAACTTGTAGATATTTATTATTTGTCTGCTATATTTGGTGTATGTGGTACACTTGGTTTGTTCGGTTATCAGTTTTGTTTTCAAAAAGAACAATTAATACTTAATAAATCTCAGAAAAAAATTAATCAAACACAAATAAAGCTGTTGGAAGCGAAAGCTAAAAAACAAGAGGAAGAAGATTATACAACACCTCTTGCGACACCAATTATAACATCATTTAACACAGGAGAAATTGAACAAAATTCTAAAAGAACTTGCATGTTCTATGAATTCATGGCACTTGAACCTCAAGCATTTGGTTTGCCTCAGAGCAGAGTAGCTAGCAATGGTAGTAATAGAATTAACACCAGTTCTATGATAGCAAGCACTAATATTTTTAGAAACAGAAGCAATGGTAATAACAACGGTTTAAATAGTTTGTTTGGTGTCAACGAGGCAAGGGCTATTGGGCTGGGCAAGGGATTGTATTTGCAGAATAATCCAGCTCTCAATGTAACTGTAGCCGTCCCAGGTCAGGTTAAGGCTATTAATACTGAGATTGTTGCTAATAATAATATAATCCAAAGTTGTTCTATTTATACAAATAATGCTATGGCATCGCCATCATATACTCCTCCAGTTAGCAGTAATTACGCTGGATATGGCCAATTTTTTAAAGACAACTGGGTTGGATTCACCCCGAGCGGTTTTTTATCAGTTGCAGGCACAAACTCGCGTACTATGTTTTTTTATGTTACAGACATTAGTGTTGATCATTTTATTGAATCTTCAACCGATAATGATGGTAATTATGTTTTAAATAATAACGGTCCAGTTAGTACCGTTCAATACTCTACAAGCAGAAAAGACAGAATATATCCGCAATTAGGTCTAAATAAAATAACTTTTACCGTATCAAGCGGAGCTAATCAGTCCGGTTTGGCATTTAAAATTACAGATCAATCAGGAACGGGACTAACAGACAGTCGTCAGACGGTAAATGGTGGTTTAACTGCAGGAAGTGGATTAAATAATGGATCTTGCCCTGATGGATGTGCTGGGGTTAATTGTTTTTGCGGTAGTCAGTGTAATGCTTTATTGGGAGCCGGTGCTGGGTTAGGCGATAACTTAATCACATTAGCAAACAAGAATACAGCACTAAATAGCCAACTTGCAACACTTAAAGACCCCAACTCATACCTTGAAAAATCAATAGCAACAGCAACTCAGCCGCAAATACCAGGCTTCTCACACTCATCAATGTGGGATTTACGCACAATATCATCTATTGCAGGCAAAGAAACATATCCATATGAAGCTACAACAGCTGAAATGTCAAAATATAACACCAAAACACTAATGCTTATAAGAAATAACTCAACAAACAACATTGATTCAACAGATATTGGCAACGCAGCTATATCACCTGCAAACAACAATATGGCTGGTTTATCTGCTAGTTCTGCTCAAAAATTTGATTTAAAATTTGATGATGGTAAACCTTATACAGGTAAAATCATTTCAGGTAAAAATGTATCTCAAATGGGCAACAACAGCGGTTGCACAAACAGTTCTGGCTCTACATGGTCACAAGTTGCAACAGCCAATCCACAAACAGTTGAATATGTAAAAAACAATGCTATTGAAAATGGTTGCATTGTTGGTATTGAGCTTAGGTAATATTTTTTTAAAATATTTATCTCAATTTATTTTATTATAGTCATTCACACTCTTACCTCCCCGCCCGAGGGGAGGATAAATTTACACAAGTAAATTAGGTGGGGTTGTTTAAAACAGCAATAACAAGCTCAATACAGCCTTCTAAATTATCATAAATTTCGTTATTCCAAAATCTTATAACCTCAAAACCGTTATCGTTTAATATTTTGTCTCTGGCTAAATCTTCGCTGGTTGCATGTTGTGAACCATCAATTTCTATGATTAATTTTTTATCAAAGCAAACAAAATCTACAATATAAATATTTAACAACGGCACTTGTTTTCTAAATTTTGCCCCCAATTGTTGGTTGCTTATTTTAAACCATAACATTTTTTCGTATTTTGTCATTTCTTTTCGCATTTGTCTTGCTTTTGTGGTTATAAAATCATCAGCTTTTATTATAGACATAAAAAGTATAATAATGTATGCGATATTTTGTGTTATTATTTTTTATTATAGTCAACCCCACCGCTTCATATTCATTCAGCTTCCTCCCCTTTCATGGGGAGGCTTAAGCTCTTACCTCCCCGTTGAAGGGGAGGATAAATTTACGAAGTAAATTAGGTGGGGTTGTTTAAAACCGTATCATCAAACTCTTCTGGATATTTATTTTTCAACCAAACAAGAACCATAAAATAATCATCAAATGCTGGCTGTATTTTTATCACATCGACATCTTTTAAGTACAAATATTGTTCACATTTAGAATAATTTTTTTCAATGTTTTCTTTATTATCATATAAATCCACAATACTGTTTACAACACCATCAACCTCCATCATCAAATCAACATCTGTATGATATAATTGCACACTACGCTCATTCATAACACTTACTGTATAAGAATATTTGTCATACAATGATTTAAATTTTATTAAACAATCATTTTGTGTTTTTGGAAAACAATTATATAATTTATAATAAGCAGTCAACGATCTCTCATCTGCAATTGATATTGATAGTTTGTTATTGATAATTTTTTTAAAATAAGATTCTTTGCTGGATAGATAATTTTCATATTTTAATAAATCATTATCAAAGTACACAGAAAAAAAATTCAATTTATTGTATTCTATATTACCATTGATAATGCAAGAAAATTTATCTTCATATTCCCAGCTTTCTTTATCAAAAACATGTATCATTGTTGTTTTTTGTTCATCTATAAATAAATCTTGAATATCAAAATAATATTGCATTTGATAAAAATTGATTGATGTTTTTATGTTTTCTTTAAAAGTATCTATATCTTTATTATTCGAAACCTTATTATGAAGAATTTTATATAATTCACCAACTATCTTCTCAGTATCAAAATTATGCTTCATTCTAGCTCCACCATCCACAGGTGCATTTATTTTTTTTTGAAAATCAGAAATCATTTTATCTTCATATCCTTCATATATAATAAAATAATAAACCTTAATATTATTGAATTTAAATTCAATTTCATCCGCATTGCTTCCATTTTTAATAATTATTGATGCATTTGATTTATTAATATGATTATAATTCCTTGTTATCTGTCTTTTCTTTGCTGTAAATTGTGCATTTTTACATGTATTAAAATCTCCTTTTTGATTTTTATACATTTGAAAAACAAAACAAATATTGCTTTGCGCATCTATAACAAGTGCATCAGTAAATTCTTGGTCTATAAGATTGTTTTCAGCATTTTCTCCATACCTACTTAAATAAACCTGATTTGGAAATAATGATTCTAAAAAATTTAAAAAGGTTGCTTCGTATTTTTTGTTTTCGTCTTTGTCTGGTATAAATTTATTAGAATATTCCATAATTTTAAATCTTAATCCTCATCAACCTTCAAAACAGCCAAAAATGCCTTCTGTGGAATCTCAACCGAGCCCATCATTTTCATTCGTTTTTTACCGCGTTTTTGTTTGTCGAGGAGTTTGCGTTTTCGCGATATATCACCGCCGTAGCACTTGGCAGTCACATCTTTGCGAAGGGCAGAAATAGTCTCGCGGGCGATGATTTTACCCCCAATTGCAGCCTGAATTGGCACGGCAAACATTTGTTGTGGGATAAGTTCTTTAAGTTTTTGGCACAAGACTCGGCTTCTCGCTTCGGCACGACCTCGGTGTGTTAGCATAGATAAAGCCTCAACTGGTTCGCTATTTAAAAGCACAGAAACCTTAACAATTTCGCTTTCTTCATAGCCAGCAATAGCCCATTCAAACGAGGCATAACCACGAGAAATTGATTTTAAACGATCGTGAAAATCGAATACAATTTCAACCAAAGGAATGTTATAAATAATCTCGGCATTGCCTGTGGTGCTAAAATTTAGTGCTTGTTGCACCCCCCTTTTGCTTGTTGCCAAAGTTATAATGTCGCCAACATATTCGTCTGGGGTCAAAATACTAACTCTTGCAACAGGTTCTTTTATGTGTTTTATCAAAACTGGATCCGGAAAATCCGCAGGATTATGAACCATTTGTGTTGTTCCGTCGCGAAGCTCAATTTCGTAAATCACCCCCGGAGCAGTTGTTACCAAATCTAAATCAAATTCTCGTTCTAGTCTTTCAGATATAACCTCCAAATGTAAAAGCCCTAAAAATCCACATCTAAAACCAAATCCAAGAGCCGACGATGTTTCGTATTCATAGCTTATACTTGAATCGTTCAAACTTAATTTGCCAAGTGCATCTTTTAGCAAAGGATAATCCTCGGTTTCAACGGTATAAATTGACGAAAAAACCACAGGTTGAACTTTTTTAAAACCGGGTAATAATTTTGAGGTTGTATCATTTTTTAACACAATAGTATCACCAACATTACAATCGGCAACCTGTTTTATATTCGCACAAATAAACCCAACTTCACCAGCACAAAGCTCATCTGTATCAACTTTTTTTGGCGTAAATACCCCAACTTTTTCAATTTGATAGGCACTCTGTGTTGAAAGCATTTTTATCCAATCACCCTTTTTAAACGACCCATCAAGCACACGAATAAGCAAGATAATTCCAAGATATAAATCATACCAAGCGTCAACTAATAATGCTTTTGGCGGATTAGCAATATCACCTGTTGGAGCCGGAATTAATGCCACAATTTCGTCAAGTAATTCAGGCACACCTTCGCCTGTTTTTCCGCTAACATACAAAGCGCCGCTTGCATTTATGCCTATAACCTCTTTTATTTGTTTTTTGCATTTTTCTGGATCACTCGACGGCAAATCAATCTTGTTTATAACTGGCAAAATTTCGTTATCAGCCTCCAATGCTTTATAGGCATTTGCAACCGTTTGTGCCTCAACCCCTTGCGTTGCATCAACCAGCAAAATTGCTCCTTCGCAAGCTGCCAAACAACGACTAACCTCATATCCAAAGTCTACATGTCCGGGTGTGTCCATCAAATTTAACACATAATCTTTATAATTTAGCCTTACCGTTTGCGATTTTATCGTAATCCCCCGCTCTTTTTCAATATCCATTGAATCTAAAACTTGTGCCGTCATTTCGCGACTTTCAAGCCCTCCACAAAACTCAATAATTCTATCAGAAAGTGTGCTTTTGCCGTGGTCTATGTGTGCTATTATTGAAAAATTACGGATTTTTTTTATATCGGTCATAGCTTTTTGTATATAATTTTTTATAGCTATTTAACACATTTATTAAAAATCAATATTTTAGTTGCAATATAAAGAATATAACTCTTAGGTCAATTTTTACAATAAACAAAAAATGATATGATACAAAGTTTCTATCAATATATATATATATAT
>CAMCQG010000038.1 GCA_945876965.1 Rickettsia typhi | reverse complement strand
CAACACCAGCAACACCATCAAATACAGTCACAGCACCATCTAACACACGCAACGAACGCTCAACCTCAATAGTAAAATCAACGTGACCTGGTGTATCAATAATGTTAATACGATGATCGTTCCAGAAACAAGTAGTTGCGGCAGAAGTTATCGTAATACCACGCTCTTGCTCTTGCACCATCCAATCCATTGTAGCGGCACCGTCATGAACCTCACCAATCTTGTGCGACTTACCAGTATAATACAAAATTCTTTCTGTCGTAGTTGTTTTGCCAGCATCAATATGTGCCATAATTCCTATATTTCTGTATTTTTCAATTGGATAAATCTCGCTCATTATAATAAATATTAATTTTAGTAATAACAAAATAAAAGCCTATTTTTTAATTTGCAAACTATATTTTATCATATATTTTGTATAAAATCTATTTGAAATTTTATTTTTCATATCAATATTGATATAACCTAATTTAATTAGCCCAACTCGACGCATCATTGTGTTCACAGCAAATAGTTAATTTATTATTATAAGAGCGAAATGCAAAAAATAGCCCAATTGATGCAAACATACCCAAAATAGCTGATGCTATAAAAATCATATATTTATCAGAACAATTTGCAACAATTGCAACGCTAATCATATTCCCTATACAGATTGCAAAAAAGAAAAAGGAAATTGATTTACATCTTGCCCAATGTGGGGCAACAGAATACGCAAACTCAACACTTGACGGCATAATTAAAACTTCTGCAATTGTAATAAAAATAAAAGCCAATACTTGCCATTTTATATTAACAACAAGACCTTTATCTAAAAAATATTGAATAAAACACAATATTACAAATGCAAAACTTGCAACAATCATTCCTGTTTGTATTTTTATAAAAATATTTATTTTGTAGTCATTGCTATCTAAATACTTATAAATAAAATTAAAAATAGGAGATATTATCAAAATTAAAATTGGATTTATTGTTGGAATTTGTGATGGTAATAATTTAAAACCAAAAAGTGTACAATCCATAGATTTTGCCTGCAAAACAACAACAGAAAACATCTGATCAAAAAGCGTAAAAAATATCGATATCAACAAAAATATAACTATTATAATAATAATTTTTTCAAATTTAATCGATTGTTTAACACCAAATTGAATAAATTTTTTTGTAGATATTGTATAATGTTTTTTACCTGCTATAAAAAAAATAAGCGAAAAAATCATTGCAAAAGAAGGAACTATAAATGCCGTAGATGGACCATAATTATGCAATAAATATGGGGCCAAAAACATCGCCATTGTTGAGCCAGTATTAACTGCCAAAAACAATAAATTCATTGCAATTCCATATTGATTTTGCTCTTTTGGCAGATCAAATTGATCACCAACAAAACTAACAATAATTGGCTTTATAAGCCCAGTACACAACGCAATCAAACCAAGTCCTACATACATCTCTTTTTTGTCTATCGAAAAACTCAAAATCAAATGCCCAATTATATAAAGCAAACTTAATATAATCAAAAGCTGATATTTTTTATGACCATATTTATCGCCAATAATTCCGCCCAGAATAGAAAATAAATATCCAAAAACTATAAATAAATGAAATATTTTTAATGATTCTCCCTCAGAAAAATATAAATAATTTACCATAAATGCTATCAAAATAGATCGCATTCCATACAAGCTATATCGCTCGGTTATTTCGTTGAGAATAAGATAAAATATTGATTTTTTCATTTTATTTTATCAAGAATAATATTAATATTATCGGGATTTGTATGTTGCAAAATTCCGTGCCCCAAATTAAATATAAAAGGATAATCACCCATTAAATTTAAAACTTTGTCTACACCATATTCAATCTGTTTTTTTGTGCCATAACAAACTAAATAATTATCCAAATTACCCTGCAAAACCTTGCCAGTTTTTTTAAGTTTCTCTACTCCAATTTTACCAACAGTTTCATCAATGGCAATGCAATCAACATTTATTTTAGCGGCGATTTCTTCGTAATGCTCCCCTGCCCCGCGTGGAAACAAAATAATTGGCGTTTGTGGATATCTATTTTTTAAAAAATTAACTATATTTTGCACAGGTTTTATATGATATTTATCAATAAATTCATCGTTTCCATTTAGCAATCCACAATGAGATTCAAATATTTTTATAATATCTGCCCCAGCCTCTATTTGCATAGACAAATAAACCTTTGTTGTTTCAACAATTATTGGCAACAAAACATCAAGTAAATCCTCTTTATATAACATTTTTTTGGCATCTTTATTGCCATCTATTTTTCCACCCGTCAACATATACATAGCCACGGTAAATGGTGCCCCCGCAAAACCTATCAAATCAAGAGGCGATTGTGATTTTATCATTTTAATAGCCTGCGGAGTTCTGCCAAGTAATTCCTCGTTAATATTCAATTTTTCAACATCATCTAAATTTGTAAATTGCTCCAATTTAGGACCAGTTTTTGGCAACATTTCAACCTTCCACGATAATGCACGCGGAACAATTAATATATCCGAAAAAACAATCGCCGCATCAATATTGAAGCGTTTTATTGGTTGCAAAGTTATTTCTGTTGCAATTTTTGCATCGTCACACATTTCAAAAAAACCACCACCTTTGGCTTCAATTATATTTTTTATTTGCATATATTCTGGCAAATACCTGCCCGCTTGACGCATAAACCAAACTGGTGTTCTTTGTTGTTTTTGCTTTGTTATCAATAAATTCTTTATCATTTTTAGATATTTTTATCATATATCTATTTATCATACATATCTTTTGTTTTATTTTCAAGTAATTTAAAAAGGATTAAATTATCTTATATTATTACAAAGCTATTATCCGTTTTTTGTCTTTTTGAGACACTATTACCACCCTCATCTTCTCTTGGTATTTTTTCTTTATTTGATGTTGGCCTATGAATACGCCCCAATATATCCCTCCATTTACTATCAGGTTTCGGATTCTTTTTTCCCTTAAGTATATTTATCACATCTTGTTCTATTTTTCTATCCACAGGATTTTCTTTAAAGTTTTTGTGATTAAAATCGCTAACAACAAATGATTTCATGTTTGCAATATCTCTATAAATATTGGATATTTCTGTTTTAAGATTTGACTGAACCGTTTTATATGCATCAACTATCGCCTTTGTTTTATCATCCAAAATATTATATTTTGTATCATCATTAATTGCGTTTTGTATCTCATTTGATGCTTTTTTGTTTGGTCCCGCAACAATACCAGACATTGCAGCGTGATGATCTGGGCTGGTAACAGAATGTATAAATGAAAGTTCCATACCACTATTCTTCAAATTTTTTAATACTAAATCAAAAATTATCAAATCTGCGGTTTTACCTGATTTTAATTGTGCAGACATTTTTTCATCTACTATCAAACCCCTGCGAACACCTTCAACATATTTTATACTATTTATTATTGTGCCAGTCAAATTGGATCTACTCATACCCTGAGCACAGCTATAAATACTACCACTGTTATTGGTGTTACTGAATATTATTTCGCGATTTTTACCAATCCAATCAACAGCTTTAGATATATCTTTTACGCTATCCGAAAAAACATTTTTAATTCTATTTTTATCAACATCTTTTTCTAGCATACAAACAAAATCAATATTTATATTTTGTCTATCAAGTTGCAAATCTTTATTTATAAAATTATGTTTTATAGATATTTTTGGCAGATCAAATGCCAATTCATTTTTATTTTCTATAACATCAATTTTTATACCCAATATTTTATTTATTTCATCTGTATTCTTACTTATAAACTCTGTCATTTTTATAATATCTTCTCTTGTTTTATGATCCAAAATATACGAAGATAAATTAAAATCGCCTTTTGTTTTATCTATATTATCCATTAAACCAGCAATATAAAAAATATATCCTAAATCTGAATTTTCTACCCTACCATTTGTTGCAACAGTTCCTGTGTCCGAAAAATCAAATCCATTATGCGTGTATCTAGGGTTATAAAAGTCAGGAAAAGCAATAGTCCTAGAACCATCCCAATATGGAGTTGCATTGACACCTTTAACTGTTGTGCCATCTTGTTTTATTGGATAAAAATGGGCAGGCTGTAAAAGATATTTTATTTTAACCAATTTTTGATCCACGGTTTCTGCCTCATTATTACTATTTTCAATTTTATTTTGTATAAAATCTAAGTCTAATTTTCTAGTATTTACTAAATCTATGGTATCTGGGTTTTTCTCTAAAATTTTTGTTAAAAATCTCGAAGGAAGACAATTAAAACAAGCTTTAGAAACCAAAAATTCCCCATTTTTACCTAACAATTTAGATATATCAACCTTGTCATCAAAAAAATCAGATTTTTTCAATGTCACACATTCTTTATTAATTATATCTATCAAATTTTTATCAAATACATCTTTTTTTACATCAAATAAAGTGGCACCATGTTTTGCATATATGTATCTTTGAAAATTATATATAAAATTTCCTGTAATATCTTTTGTAGCATCACCCAAAGATTTATCTTTACTTATATATTTATCAATTAACCTTTTTAATCCATCAGGAATTTTATTCTCATCTATTGTATATTCATAATCAACTTCTTCTTGTTTGTTACTTATTGTTTCTATTACTAATTTTCTGCTAATTATGTCATCAAAGTATTTAAAGAACATTTGTGATTTACCGTAATCACTAAAAAAACCATCATGCTTATTAATAAAATTATTTTGATCAATAGTCTGCATATTATAAATTATAAATTATAAATTATAATAATTTATAATTTATAATTTGCAAATGTTTTATTTTTTTCTTTATTAACATATTTTAAAATATTATTTTTTACTACATTTTGCATCACGGCAACTTTGCTATCAAAATCATTATCTGCTACTTTTGTCATTAGTTTGCCATCTATTAACATAGAAAATGGATATGTAGACTTAGATTGAATTAAATTTAAAAAAGAATTTATATTTGAAAATAGTTTTTGCCTATTTGGTGTCAACAATGGATTTTTATAATAATACACAATATCAGTTTTAGCTGCTTTTTCTAGTTCTTTTAAATAAAATTCCTTATATTTTCCTTGTGCATCTTCTTGTACCATTCTTTCAAAAATATCAATCATATAATGCTCAATATATTCATCAATACATTGCATTATGGTGTCGTTAAAAGGCATTTTATAATAACATAAATTTTAATTAATATCTTTTTACTGGATGCATCATATCCAATTTAAAATTAAACAATGCGCGCTTTGCAGAGCTTGGATTTTCTAAGCTAATAGGTTCCAAATTACATGTTACTAACGATTTTTTATTATCAGAAAGCTTTGTATAAACCCGATCACGAAGATTAAAAGGATGATCCGGAAAAAACATTGTAGTCTCAAAAGTTTTACCATCATTATAATTATCATATTGCAAAATAAAATGCAAATGTGGTGCCCGATTATCATAATATCCGGGGTCTATTGTTATAAATGAATAATAGCCTAAATTATCGGTTATTGTTTTACCGCAACCTAAAAAATCTTGATCAAATTTATCAATATCTTCTGGATCAACCAAGTGTTGATAATATCCAAAATGATTTGCTTGCCACATTTTTATCCTAACATTTTCAATTGGAACATCAACCAAATCTGTCACATAACCCTCTACCGATAAAAAATATCCTTTTGCCAAAAATGGACTTCCTGCTTTGCGTCGCAAATTATTTGTAGAGGGGAAAAAATCAGGATGCCCCTTGGTAATAATCTCTGGGGTTATTTTTTTACGATTTGCCAAAATAATCTCTGGCACAGAAGAAGTAGCATTTGCAGATTTAAAAAATAATCCTATTTTAGAAAAAACAAACAAACCAAATAATCCCTTAAAAAAATGTTTTATAAAAGATCTTTTTGTAATTAAAATATTATCAATCATTGCAATATATACTCAGGTTTTTCTTTTTCTATTTCTTTTTTATCCCCAAATAAATCAAGGATCTTATCTCTAAGGGAGGCAATAGAGAAATATTTTACAACAACTGGTGCAATTTTTTTTCTAGACCTATCAACAAGAATATCAACACTATTTAGGCCGTCATTTGCGGGTTCAATAAAAGTATTATAATTACTTTTCAAATATTGCGAATATATACCTATCATTTGATACATTAAATCTTGTGCCGTTATTTTAGCAACTATTTCTAGCGTATTTTCACGATTTATATAATCGTCGTACAACAAAACTACGCTTGTCAAATATTCGTTAATATTAGAAATTGACCCCTCTTTTACAATTACAAACTTATCTCTCAATTCTTGTGCTTGTCTTTCAAATTTTTCTACCCTAGCCTCATTTTGTTTTTTTGGATTACCAACCAAGGACATATAATTTGTATTTTGATAAATATTTGGCTTTTCTATCAAATGATTGCTTGGCAATCTTTCCATTGATACCCCTAAAATTTGATCATTTATGCCAATATTAATCCTTCCCGTATCAACAATAATATATTGAGCATTAAATGCAACCTGCATACCTAGCATTGCACCAGACGGATTATATGCATTGCTCGAAACATTATAATCGGTAACTATTAGCATAATATATCTATAATCTTTTGTTGAATTGCTATCAAATCTTTCCATTCTCATAAGCAACTCATCTTTCATTATTCTGTCTGCATTATCGGTTGGCAAAAATTCTATTTTTGTTAAATTTATTTGCGTTCTAACATTAGACTCGACAGACTCTATATCACTGGTATTACCTGAGCCATAATAAGAAGAAAATCCACACGAACTCATAAATGATAACATAATCGATAAAATGATAATATTTTTCATTTAAAGTGAATTTAATTAATTAAAAATATTGCAATACTATTGTAAAAGTCAAATAAAAAATATATTGCTTTTAAAAATTTACAATGAATGGTTTATTAATATTTAATTATACATTTATGTCTTATAAAATCTCTGTTGTAGGAGCTACTGGTAATGTTGGTCATGCAATATTAGATATTTTAGCAGAACGGAATTTTCCAATCAGCGAAGTTGTTCCTTTGGCAAGAAAATCAAGCAAAGGCATGGATATAAGCTATGGTTTAAATAAGATTTTAAAAGTTCAGGCACTTGATGAGTACGATTTTAGCAATGATGATATTGTTTTTGGTGCTGCTGGTTCAGAAATTTCAGAAAAATATTATAAAAAAATAACAGAAGGCGGAGCTATTTTTATCGACAATGCTTCATTTTTTAGAACGCACAAAGATGTACCATTAATAGTGCCTGAGGTCAATCCTGATGCAATTTTTGACTGCAAAAAAATGAACATTATTGCAAACCCAAATTGTTCAACAATTCAAATGTTAGTGCCACTAAAACCGTTGCATGATAAATATAAAATTAAAAGAATTGTTGTTTCAACATATCAATCTGTATCAGGAAAAGGCAAGGTAGCATGTGATGAATTATATCACCAAACAAAAGCTATGTTTAATCCAAGCGTTAATCATCCAGCCAAAGAGTTTACAAAACAAATTGCATTTAATTGCATACCTCATATAGACCATTTTATGGAAGATGGCGCAACAAAAGAAGAATGGAAAATAAATGTAGAAACTAAAAAAATTCTTGATGAATCAATAAATGTTAATGCAACCTGCGTCAGAGTTCCTGTATTTAATTGCCATGCAGAATCTGTAAATATTGAATTTGAAAATGAATACAATCTTAATGATGTTATAGATATTCTATATGCAACTAGCGGTGTTAGTGTTGTAAATAAAAACGAAGATGGTGGATATGCAACTCAAGCAGAATATTCTGCAACAGACGATATTTATGTATCTCGTATTAGACGAGATAATACAATACCAAACACGCTAAATTTATGGATTGTTTCTGATAATTTACGCAAAGGTGCAGCTTTAAATGCGGTGCAAATTGCAGAACTGATAATAAATAAAAAAATAATTTAAAGTATAGTTGACAATTAATTATAATTTATTAGTATAGATACACTTATTATTGTGTTTTTGTTGTTTTTACTTGTATAGAGGTGATTGATATTGAAGTCAGTGAGTCTGAAAAAAAGAATCTTTTTGAGCGTTTTTTGACATATCGCAGAAGAATGGCAAGAATTTGCTCTGTGCAAGCCTTATATTTGTATGAAATTAGACAGAAAAATGAGCCAGAAAAAAAACTTAACAGAAAAGAATTAGAATCAGAAATAACAACAGTTTGTAAAAATATTTTATATTGCTATAAAAATGTTTTTTTAACAAAACAAGAACACAGCTCAGATAAAAAAAATAAACAAATTGATGAAAAATATTTTTTTGACATAACCCTTTTAGCAGCAAAAGATATAACCAGAATTGATGGAATAATAGAAAAATACTTAAATGAAAAATGGACAGTTGCCAGACTAGATAGTGTTATAAGATCTATTTTACGATGTGCCGTTTGTGAAGTTTTATATGAACCAAAAACAGAGATTGCAATTTTAACAAGCGAATATACAACCATTGCTAGCCATTTTTTTAATGGAAAAGAAATTGGTTTTATAAACGGTATCGTAGACAAAATAGGAAAAGATAATCGCAGAACAGACAGTGAAGCTTAAAAAAAATCTTGGTCAGCACCTATTGAACAATCAAAGCATACTCGATAAAATTGCCGCTATGGCTAACACAGAAACCGTTATTGAAATTGGTCCCGGAACTGGTAATTTAACCGAATATTTACTAAAAAATATTAACATAAAAAGATTAATCTTGATAGAAAAAGATCCAGATATGATTGAAAAAATAAAATTAAGATTCAATGATAACAGGCTTGAAATTTATAACCAAGATGCCACAATTCTATCGCTAAAAGATTTTAATTTAACACAAAAAACCTCAGTTATTGGAAATTTTCCATACAATGTTGGAAACAGTATTATTATAAACTTAGTAGAACAAATTGAGCATATAACAAAAATTGTGGCTATGCTACAAAAAGAAGTAGTGCAAAGATTTTGTGCAACGCCAAAAACCAAAGATTACGGCAAATTAACGGTGCTATGCGGAACATTTTGCACGGCAAAAAAAACTATGGATATAGGTCCAAACAACTTTACTCCACCACCAAAAGTTATGTCTAGCATTTTGGAGCTTATACCAAAAGAACAAAATATAACCAAAGAACAATATCAAGAAATTATTAAATTTTGTAATATAGGCTTTGGCAATCGCCGTAAAAAACTTATTCCATTGCTAAAACAACATTTTGATGCCGAGCAAATATCAAAAATCATCCCTATATTGCCAAACGAAAATGTTAGAATTGAAGAATTATCTATTGAAAAAATTATAGAAATTATAAAAATGAATTGTAAATAAAATTTAACAAATTATTATTCCTTTATATAATTTTTTTTACTATGGTTTATCCTGAAATATTCGCTATATATTTATTGACCCTTATGTTTTTAGGTGCGGTTTTTTTAATTATTACTTATTTTGTTGAAAGAAAAAAAAATCAAAATCAAGCTAACATAATATATATAAATCATCCTATATACAATGCAGAATAAGCAAAATATTGTCTATTATTTAGCATCTATATTAAGCTTTTTTTTAGGTGCTTTGTCTTTAATGTGTGAAGACAAATATATTGCTATCGATATTGCATATTTTATTATAGCTTTTATTTTATTATGGTGTATTTTATATTTTATATATAATATTTTATCCGACAATATATATAACGATATAAGGGCAAAATGTGTAAATATTGATTTATATAACGATCAAATTAGATGGGTGATTAAAGTTTACAACGATTCTTCTAGGGCAATAATAATACCATTAGATAAAGATACGGAACACTATTTAGACACAAATTCTACTTATACTATAAATTTTCCATATAAAGAAACAAACAAATATGTTTATACACGTTATGAATATCAAAAACAAATAAACAAAATTCGAATAAATATATCTTGGTGGCAAAAAAGAAAATTGAAAAAATTATTAAATCCTAAAATCATGAATAACAACTTATCAAAAAAAATGTTTGCCATTGGTTCGCTTGGTTTGATTGGTGTTTATTGTTTGCAATTTTTTGGTTTTTCACCGTGCGATTTGTGTGTTAAGCAGCGAATTTTAGTTGGCATTTTAATTGGCGTTTCTGCATTATCTTTGGTGTTCAAAAAAAATCTAGATATTTTAATAACAATTTGCTTAACGGCAATGCTGGGGCTTGCAATTTTTCATGTTGGGGTTGAGCACAAAATTTTTGAATTACCATCATCGTGTGCAAATAAAATTGGTTTAGACGGAGGAATGGATGCAATGAGAGCGATGCTTTTAGATCCAGCAAATATTAAGCCAGCATGCGATGTTCCGCAAATTTTATTTGGATTATCTGTGGCAATATGGTCATTGCTAGGGGTATTATTTTTATATTTATTAACAGCTAGACATTGGTTTTTAAGATTGAAAAAATAATGAAATGGATAACATCTAGCACAAAACCAAATATTATAAACAAAGATGAAATTTGGCACCCCTTATTAAACATCAAATATCTAAATCCAATCATACCAAAAACTGTTGATATTGCAATTTTTACCAGCAAACACGGCGTTGTAGATTGTCAATTAAATGAAAAATTTGCTATCGGACAAAATGGAATTAAAAATGTATCGGATATTAAAAATGCTATGCAAAATATTGTTGGCAGGCAAATTATATATTTTAGGGGGCGAGATGTAACTGATGATTTATCGTTTTTATCGCAAAATAACGATTTTTCAAGTGTTATTGTTTATGAGGCAAATTTTATAACAGAAATATCACTAGAATTGTTATATTTGCTGCAAAATAATCAAATTGCAGAGGTTGAAATTAAATCAAAACGATCTTTGGAGGCTTTTAATCAAATTATAAAAAAATATAAAATATTTATGCTTCCACAAATAAAACATATATTTAGTGAATAATTTTGCCAATTTGGCTTAATTTAATTTTATAAATATGTCTTTTAGTGTAGATATTAATAGCATTGCTAATACTTTAAAAGAAGCAAGGGCTTCTCAGGAGATTATAGATAAAGCTGTTACCCAAGGAAAAAGCGACCCAATTGAAGAAGGTAAAATGCTTAAATTTCATAAAGCTTTTGATGATGCTGAGACTAAACAGCCTGCATCAAAAAAAGTTTCAACAATTGCTATGTCTCAAAAAAAATATAACGGAATTGATGATTTTTTACGGGGCAACGGAGAAATGAATAAAACAGTTTTACGCACAAAAGCTGCAAATTCTAGTTATGAATATAGTTTTAATGATAAAATTCAAGAAAAATTACAATCTTGTTGTATAATTCGTCAGCTTGCTAACAATGTTATGATTTCTGGTGAATTTTTTGAGGCAGTTACTTATTTAAATGCAATTGGAACATCGTGGAGTGCGGATGGTTCAACTGTTGCCCCATTGCCTACTGCGGCTGCTCAAAATTTTGTTAAAAACATTATAAAAACATTTGATTTGACGGCTCAGCCTCAAAT
>CAMCQG010000037.1 GCA_945876965.1 Rickettsia typhi | reverse complement strand
TTTAATGTTAGAGAAGTTAAGGGTGCGTTTTTTACTCCACAAGTTTGGGCAGAAAAAAGCAAAGAATATTTTGAACTTGCCTTTGGCGAAAATTGGCAAGAAGAATACTACATTTGGGATTGTGCCTGCGGAACTGGTAATTTAGAGGTTGGCTTGGTAAATCAAAGTAGGGTTTTTATGTCGACCCTTGATAAAGAAGATTTGCTAATTATGAAAGAACTAAAAATAATGCCAGATTCCACCCATTTTCAGTTTGATTTTTTAAACGACGAATTTAAATCAATCGCGCAAGGTGGCAAAATACCTGATACACTTTGGAATATAATAAAAAATGAACCGCAAAAATTGATTATTTACATAAACCCACCATATTTGGAGGTTACCAATGCCAAAGAATCAATTGGAAAAGGTGAAGCAAGAACGGGGGCTACCACAAATTTTGTTAAATCGCAAATGATTGAAAAAAATCTTGGCAAAGAAAGCAACGAATTGTTTATGCAGTTTTATTACCGAATTTACAGTGAAATTAAAGATTGTAAAATTGGTAGCTTTTCAACCCTAAAAAACTGCTGTGCCCCAAATTTTGAAAATTGGAGAGAGATTTTTAAAGCTAAATTTTGTGGTGGTTTTTTGTGCAGAGCCAATACTTTTGACAATGTAAATGGTAAATTTCCAATTTCGTTTCAAATTTGGGATTGCACTGAAAAAAAGGACTTTAAAAAAACTCTAAAATTTGATGTCTTTGATAATTTTGGTGTTGTAGAAAGCAAGAAAAAGGTTTTGGTATTTAAAAAGGGGCAATTTATTAATGATTGGCTTAAATGTAACAATAAAAAAGCAGAACCTACATTGGCTTATATAAGAAAAAGTGGTAGCGATTTTCAAAACCAAAGATACAATGCTATTTATCAAAATCAACCAGAGCATCACAACAAAATAACAAAATATAATATAAAGCAAGCACTAATCTATAATGCGGTTCGTTTGGCACCACAATCTACTTGGCTCAACAATCGAGATCAGTTCACAAAACCAAGCTCCAAAAGGGTTAAAATTGAAGTTGAGGGGTTAAAAACCTATCAAGATGTTTATGATTACGAAGAAGACGAAGGGTTTATAGGAGATTGCATTGCATTTGCCTTGTTTGAAAAAAATTATACAAATTGGCAAATTTTTGCAAACAGCGAGATTGGTTTAACTGGTGTTTCAAGGGATATGACCATTTATGATTTGCTAATTAAAAACCGTCAATTTGACGAAGAAGCAACTGCCGTTTTGGAGGCTGCCAAAAAAATATACAAACTTTATTATGCCAATTTTAGCGACTATAATGCAGGCTGGAACGATGTTTGCAAGGCTTTTAAGGGCGATAAAATATCAGAATTTGATGCGCTATGGCAAGAGTTTCAAAATGCAAAAGAAGATTTGGCAGACCACCTTGTGCCATTTATTTATAAATACGGATTTTTGCAATAATTTATCTTTACTTTTATAATACAAATATACAAATATATAATATTACATTTTAATATAAAAAAATATGGCTTACGGTGAAAAACTAATCGACCATTATGAAAACCCAAGAAATATTGGATCTTTTGATAAAAATGAAAAAAATATTGGCACTGGAATGGTAGGTGCACCATCGTGTGGAGATGTTATGAAATTACAAATAAAAGTTAACGATAATGGTGTTATTGAAGAAGCTCGTTTTAAAACTTTTGGTTGCGGATCAGCAATTGCATCAAGTTCTTTGGCGACAGAAATGCTTAAAGGTCTAACCCTTGATGATGCGGTAAAAATAAGAAATAGCGATATTGTTGAAGAGTTAAATTTGCCACCTGTTAAGATACATTGTTCTGTTTTGGCAGAAGATGCAATCAAAGCGGCTATTACTGATTATAAAAATAAACAAAAAGTTTAAATATTTTTTGTTTATTTTTTTAAAAAATACAAATAAAATTAGATTATTTTTAAGATATCTAATTGATAAATAATTTAAACTAATCTTGAATAATCGTTTATCATATCTGCAACCAATTTTTGTGCATCAACCTCTTTTCTTTGAAAAATATTACGACCAACAATTGAACCATTACCTCCTCCACCAATGATACCAGAAACATCATCAATCATTTGTTCGTCATTTTTTGCTTCTCCACCAGAAAATATAACCATTCTTTTGCCAGAAAAACAAGAGTTTACAACTATTTTAATACGATCAGAAATTGTATCAAATTTTATTCCATGTTCGGCATATAATTTTTTTGGTTCAGGTTTTTCAACGGTTGCATTTGGAATCTTTACCTTTACAATATCTGCCCCCAGTTGACAGGCCATTTGAGCTCCATAACTAATAACATCTACCGCCATTGGATCGGAAACACCTTCTCCGCGAGCATATGACCAAATAATTACCGCCAAACCTTTTGATTTTGCCTCTTTTATAATTTCTGCCAAATCCGTAACCATATTTAAAAACTGATTAGAACCTGGATAAATCGTCATACCAATCGCATCACACCCCAAACGAATTGCATCGTCAACGCTAGCTGTAATTGCTTGAGTTGGTGAGCAATCTTTGTGCATCAAAGAATTACTGCTATTTATTTTTAAAATTAAAGGTAGCATTCCAGGGCAATTTGCTGTTGCGGTTTCTAAAAAACCAACCGAACCAGCAAGAGCATTTAAACCATTTTTGATTGCAAAATTATAATGATATTCAGGATCGTATCCAAAAGAATTTATCAAAAAAGATCTATCTGCACCATGTTCAAATCCCTGATCTACGGCAGAAATTATCATTTTGCCTGTGCCAGATAACTTTCCTGTATTTAAAATTCTAAATAATTTAGACCTAATAGCTGGGCTTTGAAAAGAATAATTATTTAATATTTTTTTAACAGAATCTTTGTACATAAATTATTCATAATTAGAAATTTGTTTAACCAAAGCGACTATTCTTGTTTTTGTAGGGGCATTTTCTATTTTATTAAACATATCAAGCAAATGTATAATCTCTTTATTATCATTACTCATTGGTATTTGTTTTTTTGGTTCATTTACAACACCATTATTTGTTGTTCTTAATGCTGGGAAAAAATCCACAATACTGGTATTAAAAAAAATTGATAAAAAAGAAATAGTTGCGGCGCTAATACGATTTTCTCCATTTTCATATTTTTGTAATTGTTGAAAAGTTATACCTATTTTGTTTGCTAGCTCGCTTTGTGTAACACCAAGCAATATACGGGTGTTTCTTATTTTTTCACCTATAAATTCATCAACTTTATTAGCATGTCTTTTTTTACCCCTGTCTTTCTCTTCAACAACAATATTATACTTATTACTGTCAATCATCACCACATAAAATTAATACAAACATAAAACAACTATAACTATTGTGTTTTTATTTTAAAAAGCAAGTAAAATTATTTTATATCATAGTATATTTTTTTATCCAATGTTTTATCAAATTTATCAATCAAAACAGTGGCAAAAGAATCTCCACTTATATTACAAACCGTTCTCATCATATCCAAAATTCTATCAACAGCTAAAATAATTGCAATTGCATCAATCGGTAAATTAACTGCAGCTAAAATCCCAGCCAATAAAAATATAGAGACACCTGGAATTGGAGCAGTACCTACAGCACCTATAATCGATAAACAAAATATTGTTATATAGTCGGCCTGAACAAAATGCACCCCCCATAAATTAGCTATAAAAATTGTAGACATTCCAAAATGTATTGCACCACCATTCATATTTATTGTTGCCCCAAGAGGTATTATAAAATTTGCTTTTTCCTTTGTTACGCCTAGCTTTTTCTGTGCTCTATCGATTGCCAAAGGAACGGTTGCAGCACTACTTGCGGTAACATATCCTAGCAATTGCACTGGTAGCATTTTTTTAAAAAATGGCATCGGATTTATTCTGCACAATACAAAAATAAGACCATAAATTGGATACATCAAAAATAATGCACACCCATAATAAGCAAAAACAAGAACACCCAAAGATTTAATTAACCCAATATCTTGCGTACCTATCAACCAAGATGCAATTCCAAAAATACCAATTGGAGCAAATCTTGTTACAATATCACTAACTGCAAATATAACCTCAGAAAACGCATTTATAACCTCGGCAACTTTTTTCCCTGAGTGCCCAGAGCCAACTGTTGCAATTGAAAAAATAGTTGCAAAAAATATAATTTGTAAAAAATCTCCCTTCAAAAATGCGTCAAAAATATTGTTTGGAATTATATTCATTATGAATTCGCTAACACTATTTGCTCCAAGTCTTGCATTTTGTTTTATGGAATCTAAATTTACACTAGAATTATCAATAATTGTCTGCTTATCAAACGAAACATTACCTCCAATGTTTGTATAATAAGCAACAAACATTCCTATTATAACAGAAATTGAGGTTAAAATTAAAAATACAGATATAGTTTTTATTGCTAATTTTGTTGCATTTGCACCATCTTCAATTGATAGAATTGCCGAACAAATTGAACAAAAAATTAACGGAGCAATAATCATCTTAATAAGATCGATAAAAATTTTACCCAAAATATTAAATTTGCCAACATTTATACCAACTGATAAAAATTCAGACGGAAAACATCTAAATAATACCCCAACCACACACCCCAAAACAAAACCTATACTAACATAATGCGTTAGGTTTAGCCTAGATAAATTATTCCAAATATAATTCTTCATATGCACAAAACAATAATTTTAATATACACTATCATATTTTGTATATTTTTTATAAGCAAGAATTAACTAATGCAAAGCCAAATCAACAACCTTCATTACATTTGCATTAAAAATACTAAATAAAACAATCAACACAATTACCAAGAATAATACAAATTTTATTGTTTTTGATGTTTTTATAAAACTAATTTCACACGATTCTCCATTTTTAACTATTGCATCTTGAAAAAATAAATACTCAACAAGTCGCCAGCTATACAACATTCCTATTCCGCTTCCTATTATGATAACAATAAATGATAGATATTTTGCAGACATATAAAAACCAGTAAGCATATACCATTTTGCAATAAAACCAAGCGTCATAGGGAAACCAATTACGCTAAACAAACTAACAACAAAAGCGAATTTTAACAAAGTTTCATTTTGCAGGCAATACTGTAAATTATTTGTATTTGGAACAACGGAATAATTAAATCTTTTTTCTATAACACCAACAATCATAAATAATGCAGCGATTGCAAGACTATGTGCCAACATTTGTAAAAACACACCACTTATAATATTTGAATTAAAGGAAAAAATACCAAGCAACATATAGCCAGATTGTGCCATAGATGAAAATGATAAAATTGTTTTTAAGTCTTTGCTAAAAAGAGCACCAAATGAACATAAAATTATTGATAAATAACATAAAATACAAATCATAATAATAAAATATGATAATTTTGTATTTATAAAATTATATCCAAAAATTGTACTTATTTTATAAATATTCAATATTGCAATTTTTGTAACAATACTGGCAATAAAGGCTGCGATAACGCTTGGTATATTAATATAGCAACGCATGATCCAGCTATGCAAAGGATATAAAGCAGATTTTGCAACAAGACCAGAAATAATCAAAATATAGCTTGTTTGCATAAGAATTATTGCGTCTTTTGATAAAGTTTTCGATTTGATAATTTTGCTTGTAATTGCCATATTTAATGTGCCTGTTGATGAATAAATAAAGAATATTCCCAGTAAAATAAAAATATTTGCAACACTGCCTATCACAAGATAGTTAAAGGCAGAAGAATACGATTTACCATCTCCATAGTCGGCAGTTAAAATAACATATAATGAAATTGATGTTAATTCTAAAAATACATAAAAACTAAACCAATCAACTGTCAAAATAAGTCCAATCAGGCCCGTAAAAACAAGAGCACAGAACCCAAAAAGATTTGTTTTTATTTTAACACATTTTACTATCCCTTCAGATGTTATAAAAAATACAACCGATGCCATGGTCAAAAAAAATGCAGACAAATAATCAACAGATATATCTATGCCGACTCCTTTTTTCCAGCCACCAAAACTATATATAAAACTTGGATTTTTTGATGTCAAGCTGAGCAATATTGTTAGTGCGGTACAGACGGCAAAAATAGCCAATATTTGATATAAAAAGCTAGCTATTTTTCTGTTTGAAACTGCACAAATAATAACGGATGAAATTAATGATATCATTAAAAATATAGCTGGTAGGTGCGTCAACATTTATTAAAAGCTTATATATACATATTTATTTTTGTATTGATATTAAAAAGCAACAAAATTTAAAATTCTTGACAATTAATGTTACCATTGAATAAGTGGTATGATTATTTTTAAAAAATATGAACATTTTGTCGGCAAAAATTATTACAAGGCTTAAAATTATTACAATTTTGAGCATTTCTATTATCGCGAGCTATGTTTTGGTTGCAAATATTATATTGCATTTTTCAAATGGTAGCGAAAAATGGAAAAAGATTTTTAATTTTGCCCCTAAGGTACAATTTGGGCTTGACATTGTTGGTGGATCACAACTTTTGATTGCTGTAGATTTTGATAAATTTATTGAAGATAAATATCATTCTACACTAGACGACATTAAACATTCTTTGTGGGAAAATCGTATCCAGTATAATAAAATTATACTAAATAAAGATGTTAATGAGATTATTATTAGTACAATAGGTGATACAAAAAATATATCAAAGGCTATACAATCGGTGGATCATAATTTATCTACAAACATAAACAGTGATAATGTTATTATAAAATACGACGCCAATTACTTAGAAGATTTGCGAAGTAAAATAACAGAACAATCAATGGCCATTATTCAGCGTAGAATAGATAGTGCGGGAACCAAAGAGATTGTTATTTATCGCCATGGCAAGGATAAAATAATTCTTCAAGTTCCTGGGGTAAGTGATCCATCTCAACTTAAAAGATTGCTTGGAAAAACTGCCAAACTATCTTTTCATTTAATGGACGAAAGAGAACCTTTTTTAAGTAGTATGCCAAATTATATAGAAGAAGGCAAAGAGATTTTATTCGGTGGAGATAGGGCAAATATTAGATTATATAAAATAGTTAAAAAGCCTGCATTAAACGGAGATGTTTTGGTTGACGCAAGATCTTCTGTTGATAATATGAAGGTTTCAATTGTATTTAGACTCAATAACTCTGGTGCTAAAAAATTTGGACAAATTACAAGAGATAATGTTGGTAAGCCATTTGCGATTGTCCTAGACAATAAAGTTCTTACTGCACCTACAATAAACGAGCCAATATTCGGTGGTAATGGGACAATTTCTGGCAGTTTCTCTGTTATCGAAGCACAAGAATTAGCAGGTCTTTTAAAATCCGGAGCATTGCCAGCTCAGTTAAATATTATTGAAGAGCGCGTTGTTGGCCCATCAATTGGAAAAATGGCAATAGATTCAGCACGAATAGCTTTTGGTGTTGGGATTGGTTTACTTATGTTATTTATGTTTGTATATTATCGCATATTAGGGTTGGTTGCAAATGTTGCAATTATTTTAAACTTAGCCTGCGCAATAACAGTTATGGCAATATTTAAATTTAGCATTACATTACCTGGTATAGCAGCATTAATATTAACACTTGGTATGTCAATAGATGCAAATGTATTGATTTATGAAAGAATGCGTGATGAGCTTGGTCGCAAAAAAACTGATATTTTGATAATTATAAAACAAGGTTTTCATGGTGCATTTAGTGCAATTATAGATTCTAACATAACAACAATTTTATCAGCAGTAACTCTTGTTGCAATAGGTAGTGGATTTATTCGTGGTTTTGCAATTTCGCTTATTGTTGGGCTACTTACATCGTTATTTACAGCAATTGTGTTTACTAAGCTTGTTATAGAATTTTTAGCAAAAAGTGGTAAGTTAAAATTATATCTAAAATAACATATTACCGTCTTGTAGGTTTTTTATTATTATCTTTTTATAGCAAAAGAATAATTCAAAATAAATATAATTGCATATTTTTATTAACATAATTAACACCCCTTTTTTTAACTTATATAACCTAACTCATTTTATTTTTTAAAAAAAATATATTAATAAGTTATTTAAAGATCTTTTTTTGCGTTATTTATAAAATTTTTATGATAAATGTCTCTAGAATCTAAAAATATAACATTATACTGAAAAATGTTTATCGTTTTCTTGACTGTAATAGATTAATCTATTTAACCAATAGAAATGTATCAAAAAATCTTTCCAAAATATCTTTATCGCCAATAAAGATATTTATAATATTTTTTAACCCCCCCCCCTAAAAAATAAATATTCAACATGTGGTATGCCCTCTATTGGCCTAAAATACTCACAGCCTAAGTAATATCTTTCCAAATCTGCTTCATTGCAACATAAAACACAGCGGTCATTAAAATCAAAAACAACAAGACTTTAAGTCCCATAGATTTACGTTTTTGCATTTCTGGCTCCGCTGCCCATTGCAAAAAATTTACCACATCTTTAGACATTTGATCAACAGTGGCAACCGTTTCATCTTGATATGTCACTTGTCCATCACTGGATAGTGGTGGAGTCATTTTTATTTGACCTCCTGAAAAATAAGGGTTGTAATACATTCCAGCGTTGATAATAATATTTTCTGGGGGCTTTTGATATCCAGTAAGCAAAGAATAAACATAATTTGCACCATCATGACGAGCCTTAATGATCAAAGATAAATCTGGCGGTATTGCCCCTCCGTTTGCAGCTTTTGCTTGATTATCATTCTTATAAGGACCAGGAATGTAATCAAATATTTTACCATTCCTGTCAAACATTTCACCTTCATCATTTGGGCCATCATGAATCTGATACTCATTGGCTACTGTTTTTGCTTCGCCAACAGAAAAGCCAATTTCTGTTAAATTACGGAACGAAATACGCTTAACCGAATGACATGCCGAACAAACCTCACGATAAACTTTAAACCCCCTCTGAACAGAGGCTGTATCAAATTTACCAAAAATTCCATCAAAAGACCATTTTTGTTGCTTTGGATGATGAGCTGTACTTGCAAACGCTGATGTACAAAAAAATAATAACAATAAAATAAAATGCATTTTTTTAGAATTTATTCAACCAAAATAGAAACTTCATATTTTTTTAATATCAAATATTTTTTTTGCAAATTAATTTCATCAATAAAATCGAATGTTGCAGGATATAATTGATGTATTTTTGTGTTATCAATATCGTTGATAATTTCCAACATTGGCCCCCTGCCATAATTGACAATTTTATGCACCACACCAATCTTAACTTTATCATTATTAAGCAAATCTAAGCCAACCAAATCGGATACTAAAATTTTATCTTTTTCTAATAGGTCTTCTTTTTTCGAAAAAAGCTCAGTTTTTATAACAGATTCAACATCTTCAATTTTATTGCAATCCTTTATACCAACAATATAAACATCGTTTTTATTGGTTGATTTACAGCTTGTAGACATAAAAATATCGCCATTTTTAGTAAATATTTTATTGGCCAAAAGTAGCTTTTCAAACTGACCTATTTCAGCAAAAATTTTAACATGCCCCTTGAGTCCATGGGTTGAAATTATTGTTCCAATTTTTATATTCATTAATTTTTAGATAAATGTGATAACCTTAAAACAAAAGCTTTTGTTGCATTTAAAAATTCGGAATCAACAGCATTTATTTGTGCAATATCATCTATAAAAGCAATTATTCTTGGGTCCACAAAAGTATATTTATTCAAAATTTCTAATATTTCTTTATATTGTTCTTTTTTTAACATTTCAATAATTTTTATCTCAATACCAATATCTTCATCTTTTTTTACACCAACATATTTTTTAATTTTAAATAATGCTTTGTTTATAAAAGATGGTGTGTTTTGTTGAAAATAAACTTCATATGCTATTTTTTCGCTAATTTTTATAAAATTATGCGTAACTTCTGCACAACTTAATACTTTATTTTTTTTAATTATTGTTATCAGGTTAAATAAATCTATATCATTTATTGCAAAATTTTCAACAATTTCAATCTGTTTATCATAATTTAATCCAAGTGAAATTATTTTTTTTAACTCGGATACAGCAATATATTTTGTAATATTAATCATAATTTGACTAGCTTTATCGGTATTTAACAATCCAGAGTTTGACTGATGAACAACCTCTATTAAATTATTAATTGCCGACTCATTACCGCTATTCTTTAATTGCTCCTTTAAAACACCAAACGCAATCTTTGTATTCTTATTATCGCTACCAACATTCAAATTTTGAGGTAAATCGTTATCTTTTTCATTAGAAACGGTAACAACAGAGGATAAATAATTTTTATCTTTTTCAAACTCTTTGTCCAATTTTTCCAAAGCACTAAAAGATTCGGTTATTGGAACTTCCTTAATAGCCTTTGGCGTTAAATGACTAACAACAATACTATGTGTATATTTATAGTATCCATATCCAAATATTGCAACAATTGTTATAACAGGAATAATTGCTATCAATATTTTTTTTTGAACTTTTATCATATTTTTTGTTATAAAACTATAGCCTCAAAAAAAAGAGGCTATAAAAAGAAATTATTTTTTATTTTTTGTATTTACATCTTGTGTTGCAACCGGCACAGCTTCTGTTTTTATTTCTGTTGCGGGTGTAACAACCGCCGCTTTGATTTCTGGTGTAGCAACAACTTCTGTTGGTGCTTCTCCCGCAGCTGGAACAGCATTATCGGCAACATTTGTTTCAACGGCTGGCATATTTTCTAATGCAGATACGGCATTTTGATTTTCATTGTAAAGATAACCCATAACTGCAACGGCAACGGCAACTGTAAAAAAAAGAACTAATTTTAAATTTTTTGACATATAATAAAATAATTAATAATTAACAAATAATTTGCATTCAATACAAACATCATACTATCGCTAACATAACCTATATTAATATCAAGAATATTTTGCATTTTTTTAAAAAATACAATTACTACTTATAGTAATCTAAAACCAACCATGTTTCTTAAAATATTTATATGGTATATATGCAGACAAAACCATCAACGATGCCGCAATAATATACCCATGTTTAGATGATAGTCCTGGAATATATGTAAAATTCATTCCATAAATACTAGCAATTAATGTAGGCGGTAAAAATATCATCGATGCAACAGAAAAAACTTTTATAGCAATATTTTGTTCAATGTTTATCATTCCAAGGGTTGCTTCAAGCAAAAAATTTATCTGATTTGATAAAAAAAATGTATGATCGTTTAACGCAGCAATATCTTTGCCTAAAATTGTCATTTGAGATTTTAATTGAGAATGAAAACTTGCATGATCCTGTATTATATAAGTTAAAAGACGATTAATAGAAATTAAACCCTCACGAGCCTTAGCTGTTAAATCACCATTACTACCTATATTCTGTAATGTAACCCTAAAATCATTTTTTATATTACCATCTTCTTTTTTGGTTAATATATTTTTTGTTTGAATATCTATGTTAAATCCAATTTGCTCTAAAATATCTGCAAAATGATAAATTGAAGACTTTAAAAGTGCCAACAAAACCTGTTCATTATCTTCTTTGTCTCCATGTAGAACCAAATTTTTTAACTCCAAAAAAGAATTAATTTCTGAATACCTAACAGTAATCAAAGATGATCCAAGTAAAATAAATCTAACAGAATTTGATTTAAACTGATTACGATCATCAACCGAAAACATATAAGCGGTTAAATAATGTATTTTGCTTTCGCTATAAAATCTACGAGAAACCTCTATATCATCAATTTCTGTTATGCTTGGAACCGAAACATTAAAGTGATTTTCTATCAACCATTTTTCTTCCTGCGTTGGATTTATAATATCTATCCAAACCGCATTTTCAAAACCTACCGATGTTTTTTCTAATAACTGTTCATTTTTAGATGTATATATT
>CAMCQG010000036.1 GCA_945876965.1 Rickettsia typhi | reverse complement strand
TATATAATTAATTATATTAAATGTGATACTTACCATAATAGGCTTTGGTTCTGTTGGTTTAAATTATTTATGCTATTTGGTAGACAACTATAATGGTGATATAAAATTGCACATAAATATTATTTCTCCATATGATTTTTTTATAACTGGAACAAAATATTCTACATTTAATAACAACTATTTATTACACAAAACAGTTCAAGAAATGGATAATAATTATTATGATTGGCTTTGTCAATTTTATCCACAATATGAATTTGAACAAACAAGCTTTACACCAAGACATATCTATGGTCAGTTTTTATTGTATAAATTTGAACAAATAAAAATATTAATGCAAAAAAAGAATATAAGCCATACAATAATTTACGATTTAGTTGACGATATTGTTAATGTTATAAATCCAAATACACAAGAAAATACATTAATTTCGCTAACATTAACAAACAGCATTGTTCGCACAGACAAAGTTATAATTAGCATAGGCAAAGACATAGAATCGGTAACCGAAATTAGCTCTGTTAAGCATAATTTAATATATTGCGGAATTTTTGATATTTGGTCAAAACAAACATTTACATTGCATCAAAATATTAATGCTGTTTGCTACTACTACAATCAAAATTATTTAAAATCGCCAACAATTATAGCTATAATTGGCAGCGGGCTTTCATCAATTGAGTTAATTTATAATTTATTACAAAATAATTTTAGTGGCAAAATATATTGTATATCTAAAACTGGAACATTCAACAAAACATATCAAGAATACAATATTATAAACAATTTGTTAACCGAAAATGATATAAAAAATGGTTTAAATTATATTATCAAAAAAATTAAAAGCTTTTTAAAAAATAATCCAGAACACGACATAAACGATATAATTGCATCAATTGATATAACAATATTATGGGATTTTTTATCAGATAAAGAAAAGGGACGATTTATGAGGCATTTATATCCAAAATGGAATATTTTTGCTAATCGTATATCACTAGATATAGATAACGCATTAAATGAGGGGCTTAAAAGCAATAAAATCTCTTTAATAAAAGGAACGGTATACGATATTAATCATATTGATAACTATAATGTTGTTTATTATCATAGTAATCAAAATAAAGGGGCGATATGTTCGCATGTTGTTGTTAATGGTGGCGAAATAAATAATTATTTTAAAAAAAATTCGCTAATGAAGCATCTTTTGAAGCATAATCTAGTTGAATATAACGGATTAGAATATAAATCTATTGATGATAGAATAGTGATTGCAAATACAATTATTGTGGCATAATAGAAATTTTAATTTAAAAATTATTTTATTATATAAGCATATAATTATTTGACAAACACTGTTAATTTTAAAAAATCTTGATAATTATAAATATTTATATATAAATTTAACTAAATTATAATATATATTTATATGTCTTTACCTTTTTTACCTTTTTTAGATTTATGGCAGCAAGCCACAGATGATAATATGCCAAAAAATATCGGTTCATCTGCTAAGACAAGTTTAGATACAAAAGATCCAAGCAATTATATCTTTACTGGTAATAAAGACGAAAAAGTATTCTATTTAAAAAAACAGATGGTTTAAAAGCATATATTGTATCAACTATGTTAAGACTTTTTGTAGACGAAGATGCTAGCCCAGAAGAAAAACTTATTATTGAAGGCGGAGTCGTAAAAAATGCTTCTAAGATAATATCTGGTTTAACAGAAATTAAAAGAACAAAGGAAATTAAAGAAGATCAAGAAGATATTATAAGATTGGCAAAAATGATGGCCGTTATTGAAGTTTGTGGGGAAGTTGATCCAAATATATTTAATTTTTGTAGAAACTCTGATGGTAAAATAGTTAAAATTGATCATAATTATTCTTTAGAAGATACAATATCTATTCCTACATATTATGCCAATATGAGAGTTCAACCTAGAATTATTGATTATTTTAAAAAAGATAATTTATTTCAAGAAACACTTAAAAAAACTATTACAGACATTAAACAATTCGATGTTAAATATTTATTCTCAGAAGCAAATCTAGGCAAGCAATTGTATGATGCTTTATATAAAGAACAAATAGACAAAAATGAGGTACAAAGAAGAGTTGCTGAAAAATGTAAAGAAGATGCAACACAATTTGGTGTTCATAAAGAACCTGATCACCCTTTGGTTTTGTTGGCTGTGTTACAAAATAGAATTAAGAAAAAATCAGCACAATATGGCGTATCTGATGATAATGATGATGTTGTTGTGCCAGAATCAAATAAAAAACAACCTAGTCAAAGACTTGATAGCAAAAAATCAAACAAACCGGAATTGGTCAGGAATCCGAAAAAACATACACAGAAAAAATCACCACAAGATGTCATACCTGATGATGATAATGATGATGTTGTTGTGCCAAAATTAAACAAAGAACCAAAAAAATTGAGATTACCTAATATCTCAAAAGAACCAAACAAACCGGAATTGGGCCCGAGTATTACTCAACTAAAATCATTAAAAGATTGTGCAAAACATATTATTGATATAGCCCGTAATCCAAAAGATAAAAATGGCAATAAAAAAGTTGTCTTATTCGATATTGATGATTGTATAATAACAACTTATGCGAGAGAACATGATAGCAAAGCTATTTATTTATTAACAAAATTAAAAGATAAAGAGATAGAGCTTGGAATATGTAGCACAAGCGCAGCACCTATGCGGAGTAATTTTTTTACAAAAGATCAAAATATTGATGTTGATATAAAAGGTTTTAGTGGATATATTGAATTAAATGCTGCAGATAAAAAGACAATTGTAAGTAATATTGGACTAGATAAGGACTTAAATGAAAAACAGAAGAAAGCATATATAGATTTATTTCAATCTTCAAATTATAATGGAGATATCGAAATTGGAAGTATAGATATCGAAATTGGAAGTATGACAATGCATAACGATAAAAATACACTTATCTTAACACATTATGTGTATCAAAAATATTTCAAAGGCAATAACAAAGTAGATATAACTTATTTAAATAATGATATAAGAAATTTTATAACAATAAAATCAGATAAAGAATTATCCAGATTAATTGAAGCTAAATTATTAACGATTACAACAATACCTATGTCATCTATGCCATTAGAAGATCCTAAACGAGCGCGACAACCAATTAAAGACACTTTTACAACAGAAGCTTTGGTTAAAGAGATTAAAAATATTGTGCGAAATGAGAGAAGTAGGACAACAGATGAAAAGAAAAAAGTAACTTCTAATCACAAAAATAAACAAATAAAAACTGATAATAGATTATTGTCCCTTGATCCAGAACCGGTAAATTCTAATATAAAAGCTAGTCCCTCATTAATTTTATATAATAAAACTAAAAAATCTTTGCCAAAAAAAACACCATTAAAAACTGAACAAGATTCCATAAAACCTAAAGTGCGTTTTGGTTTAAACCCTGCATATAAAGAAGATAATAAAATATTAAGCTTATATTATGAATCTAAAAATATTCGTTAGCTTTTTTGCCAAAGCCAGACAGAAACGGGGCTAGTCCAGCATTTAAGGCAATGCAAGGAACCCCAAAAGCGACACAGGGCACAGATTCAGGTATTATAAATCCAACTGAACAATATCTTTTTAATAAGTTTTTCTATGGAATGTTAAAAAAAACAGACCAAAACACAAACACAGAGGTTGTTAATAAAGGGGTTTGTGTTTATCGCTAAACCAACATTGTTTTAATCATAAAAAGATTGCTTTTATGGTAAATAAATAATTATACAAATATATAAAATATAAATTATATAAAAATGTTTAATTTTTTTAAAACAAAAATCATATCAAATAAAATATTAATTGCTGCAGGTGGCACTGGTGGGCATATTATACCGGCACTTGTAATTGCTGATTTATTTTTACAAAAAGATTGCCAAGTTTTATTTGTAACAGATGACAGATTTGATAATTATGGTAAAAATTTTATGCAAATTTGCAGACATAAAAACTTTACTATAAAATATATAAAAATTCCAAAACATCAAAATATACATATACAAAAAATAATCAGAGGATGTTATGCAATTGTTAGCATTATTAAATTAAGTAAGCTAATTTTTAAACATAATATAAAAACTGTTCTTGGTTTTGGCAGCTATGTTTCGTTGCCATCAATTATTGCAGGTTGGCTTATTGGCAGAAAAACATTTATTCATGAACAAAATTCATACATGGGTTTAGCCAATAGAGTATCTATGTTTTTTGTTAAATTAGCAATGCTTAGCTTTCCTAAAACCAGTGGCATACCAAGGTTATTCAAACATAAAACTGTTATTTCTGGTTTTCCAATACGCCAAGAAATAAAAGATCTACATTATCATAACATTATTGAAACAATTAATTATAACGCATTTTTTACAATACATAATTTAATAACAATTGTGGTAATTGGGGGTAGCCAAGGTGCTAAATCATTTCAAGATATTATTCCTATGGCTATTTCGTTGATGCATCCATCGGTAAAAGAAAAAATACAAATTTATCATCAAACAACAAAAGATGATATGCAGAGGACAAAAGATTTTTATAAAAAAAATAATATAAAATGCTTTGTTGATTCCTTTTTTGTAAATGCACCAGAGCTTATGAGCAAAGCACATGTGGTTATTGCACGCAGTGGAGCTGGTACTATTTTTGAAATTATAACTCTTGGAACGCCAGCAATTTTAATACCATATCCATTTGCAACCAACGATCATCAGTTAAAAAATGCATTATTTATGCAAAATAATGGAGCAGCAATTGTGGTTGAACAACAAGATTTAACATCGCAAAAAATAGCAGATATTTTGATTAGAATATTTAACGATCCGCACGACATGGCAAAGTTAAGCCATAATGCTAAACAGCTAGCATCTATTAATTCTGATGTAAAAATAGTTAGAAGCATAGAAATTATGGTTGGTAAATTAGGCAACGATTTGCCAGAAAAAGTTAAAAGTGCTAATCATTTAATAGAAACTAATGTTGCAATTGGATAATGCTTTATAAAAACCAAAAAGCAAGCTTAGCACCAAAAGTGCTCAAATTAGCATCACCATTACCAAAGGGCAAGCCATACATATCGGCAAAAAAACCAATAGATGTAGCCTCTTTTTCGTTGCTAAAAAATACCCAACTTATGTCTAAGGTATTTTGATCGTTCTTAACCCAAGATATTTGTTGAGTAAAATTAACAGGATATCCATTAAGCTGGTTGTATATTCGCATTGTTTTATAAAATCCAAGCAGAATAGCATTTGATTTATCAAACCAAAACATATATTGTATATTTAATCTTACCTCGTTAAAATCTAGATTAAATCGTTGTCTATATCCAAATTCTATGTTTAACAGCTGTTTATAAAATGGTGTGAAACCAAAAAAATCTTCATTCGTATTAACATTGACTAATAATTGCATCAAAGATTCAATATCGTGCTGATCTGTTCCTCCATAAATGGCACTATTAATATTAACGCTTGAATCGTAAATACTTGGTGGTTTATATAAAAATTGGGTTGTTAAAACCATTGATCTATTTTGTGTATAAAATAATCCATATCTAGCAAAATATTCTGTTAATTTTATTGCCGCACCAGATTTATTTTCGCTTGTTGTATAGCTTTCTAAAATAGAATTTGTGCCAATGGTAATACGATTTGTGGCACCATATTCAGCATATAAATGATAATCAAAACCTGTTACATGTGAGTTTCCAACCGTGTTATAATTGTATAAATTTGAATTAACTTGATCGACAATTTCTAAGCTATGAATTGTAATCAATTCACCTTTTTTGCGTAACCAAGCAACAGCATTTGCAGAATTATCAAAAAATAAAAAAATAAATACTATAAACAAAGTTTTTATAAACATTGTATATAACAAAATAAGACAGCTTATAAAACCATCAATCTTGTTTATAAGTCAAGAAAAATAGGTGATATTTTAAAATATATTAATTATGATTGATTATAAAGCTATTTTTTAATTTTAATTCGCTCATAATATAAATTTAATTTATTATTAAGCAATATAGTATATTTTTGATGCAATAAATTATCTTTGCCCCATTGTCTGAATAACAGATGGAAGCTCGATATTTTGTTCAAGATTAAATTTTTTGGTCGCTATGGCAACAACATAATCATTTTTTATTGCATTAGAATATATAATATCTGATGGTGCAAATTCTTGGGTTCCGTATTTAAATAGTTTTTTTGCTCCTTCTAAACTAACAATATATCCCGACGCTAAATATGTTGTAGCATTTGGAATTCTACTAGTTATTCTGCTGACATTATCATTAAAGGGAATTGTTGGCATTTTTATTAATTTTAAAAGCGATTCACCAAATGAACCGTTCAATATTTCATATGATAAATATAGCAAATCAAAAGGTTTTGATGGCACATACAATTTTTTAATTGTATTTGAAAAACCTTCTGGTATTATTGTATCATCTTCAAAAATCATTCCATATGAATGATTATTTTTAATAATATCTTGCAAAACAGATAAATGACTACAAGAGCAACCAATTTCACCTGCTTTTATTTCACGCTTCCAAGTTGCAATATTAAATTTATATTTAGCATCAAACTTTCTACAATGAATTATATATTCGTCTTCTGGAATAATTTTTACTATATTGTTTTTTAAATCAAGACCTGTAAATATTTGACCAGATTTTACATGTGTTATTTTAACTTTATATCCATCTATGGCATTAAATTTTTGGTGTTTAATTTTTTCATTATCAAGCGATTTATCGATAATTTGATATCTATCTTGATTTTTATCAAGACTAATAATATATGTTTTGTCTATTTTTGGTAACACTCGTTTAGAAATATATAAAAAATCAAATATTATATAAGTAAATATTATAGACCCGATTATTAATAATAATTTTTTCATATAGTAATATTTAATTTTAATACACACAAAACATATAATATAATATACAATAAATATTTTTCTTGCATATTGTTTTTTTATTTAATGAATTAGTACATATTAATATATATTTGATATGTCTACGCAAAATTTAATAGATTTTTTAGAGCAAAAGCTTAATGAAACAGCTGTTGATACTATATATAGCGAAATAGGATATGTTGTTTCTGTGGCAGATGGCGTTGTAAAAGCATGTGGGCTTGATGGCGTGACTATGGGCGAAAAAGTTGCATTTAATAATGGTGTTTATGGAATAGTTTTAAATTTAGAACAAGATTCTGTTGGTATTATTATAATGGGAGATGATAAATCTATCAAAGAAGGTGATGAAATTTCGCGTTGCAAAACAGGAATTGATGTGCCAGTTGGTATGGAAATGCTGGGGCGAGTTGTAAATGCAATTGGCGAACCAATAGATGGCAAAGGTAAAATTTTAGCAACTGAAAGACGAGTTGTTGAATCAAAAGCACCCGGAATTATCGATAGAAAATCGGTGCATGAACCAATGCAAACAGGAATAAAAATGATTGATGCACTTATTCCAATAGGGCGAGGACAACGAGAGTTGATTATTGGCGATAGACAAACAGGCAAAACAACAATTGCAATTGACACTATACTTAATCAAAAATATTATAACGATAACGCAAAAACAGATAAAGAAAAATTATTTTGTGTTTATGTTGCAATTGGGCAAAAAAGATCATCAATTGCCAGAATTGTTAAAACATTAGAAGATGCAGGTGCTATGGAATATACAACAGTTGTTGCCGCTACCGCTTCGGAGGCTGCTGCATTGCAATTTTTGGCGCCATATTCTGGCTGTGCAATTGGAGAGTATTTTAGAGACAATGGAATGCACGCTTTGATTATTTATGATGATTTAAGTAAACATGCAATTGCATATAGACAAATTTCACTTATTTTACGCAGACCACCAGGGCGTGAGGCATATCCGGGTGATGTATTCTATTTGCATTCACGACTTTTGGAGAGAGCAGCAAAAATGTCTGACGAAAAAGGATCAGGATCATTAACTGCGTTGCCGATTATAGAAACACAGGCAAATGATGTTTCGGCATATATTCCAACAAATGTTATTTCTATTACAGATGGACAAATATTTTTAGAAAGTGATTTGTTTTATAAGGGTTTTAGGCCAGCGGTAAATGCAGGGCTTTCGGTTTCTCGTGTTGGGTCTGCGGCTCAATTTAAAGGAATTAAAAAACTAGCTGGTAAAGTAAAGCTTGAACTTGCACAATTTAGAGAATTAGAGGTTTTTTCTCAATTTGGATCAGATTTAGATGAAACAACAAAGCAAGCCTTGAAAAGTGGAGCAAATTTATCGGCGATTTTAAAGCAAGCACAAAATTCACCGATGAGCGTTGGTTTGCAAATTGGAATATTTTTTGCTATTACACGCAAATTTTTGGATAAGCTTGATACAAAACAGATTGGTATTTTTGAAAAGAATTTTTTGGAAACTTTGCAAAATAATCATTCTGATAAAATTGATGAGATATCAAAAAAAGGTGATATTACAGCAGAAGATGAGGTTTTTCTGGCAAAAATAATAACAGATGTTATTGAAAAAATAATACTTTAAGTTGTTGCTTTTATAAAATAAATTGTTATAATTGTAACAATTTATATGTTTTATTATGCCAAAAAGTACTTTATCAGGAGATATTAAAAAAATAAAGAGTCTATTTAATAATTTTTTTAGCAGCAAAAAATCAGATAAATATAAAATAACACCACAGCAAATAGCAGATGATATTGTTACTGGATTTGAATATGGCAGTTCTTATAATCAAATATTTATATATGTAAAAAATATTTTTTCTGATAAAGAATTAAATGACTTATCGAAAATAAAAATAGAAATTACATCACAAATGATATTATTATTTCCTAAAATGAAAGTAGGCGAAAAAATAGCATTTAATATTTTGTTGTCTAAAATTGAAACACAAGAAAAACAAAAATCTACCAATTTATTCCAAGAACAACAAAGATTACAAATGAGAGGTAGTAATTCTTCGGTATATTACGATGCAGATAATAATGACAAACAAAAATTTACCAATTTATCGCAAGAAAAACAACCATTGACAAGCCGGAGAGACAGTAATGCTACAATATATCATGATGCGCAAGATGGTAGCGAATCAGATGATACGCCACCCCCACAAATAAAAACAATAAAAACATATCCCCTATTGCCACCAATTGTTGCCAAACCTAAAAAAGAAGCAGTAAAACCTTTTACAGAAGTAATATATAAAAAAGCAATTGAAACAATTGAAACAAAAAATGGGATCGTGGCATTATCTAGTGCATTTGGTGTTAAATTTGCTAAAGTTAATCACATAGATAAAGAAGAATTGGCTGGTACAAGAGATTTTACTAGTAGTATTGGTGGTGTATTTGGTGGAAATATTTTGACTGCTACATCTTTTAGTGGCAAATGTGAAGATAATTTTAATACCTGCAAAACAAAACATGCAACAATGTTGCAATTTTGCCATATAAAAGATATCATGGATTTAAAAACTAAAAATCAAAAATTACACGATGCACTATCAGATTCTCCACTTTCAGCTTCATTATTTTTGACTGATAAAACCGTAAAATTAAACACACCAGAATCATTAAATGCTGCTTATAATGATTTCAAAAATCATGGTTTGAATGATTTTAATACAATTGCTGGAGATATATTACAGAATGAACAAACAAAAGATAATAAAGAGATGAGAGATATTTTATCTGCCAATGTGCTGTTTTATTCAGATGAGAATGTTGATAAAAATGGCAAAAAATATTCTACAAAATCTCAAAATGCAACAAACGAAGCATTAGAAAAATCAAAAATATGCCAAGATATTATAATTGAATTGATTTTGAAAAATCCAGATGCAATGCGAAATATAAATATTATGATATGTAATAAAGAAGAATTAAAAGAATATTCAGATAAAGCTGGCATATCTTTTAATAATACAAATATTAAAAAATTATTTGTAGAAAAAATGCCACAAAAAATACAAGAATGGCACAAATGGATAGAATTAGGTAAAGATATTGACTGCGATTTATATCCAGAATTTGGTAAATTCAAACAAAATGTTTATGAATTGAGTCAGGAATGTATTAAGGATCTTGATAATAAGATAAATGATAGTACTTTGGACAATAGAAAGAAAGAGGGTATTAAAAAATTGTGTCAAGATTTTAATAAGACTACATCAGATGCATTCCCTCAAATAAACACTGTGCGATCAGTATGATAAAATTCTATTGCTTTTTAAATATATAATATAATTTTATGTGAATAGTTGTTATTTTTTATCATAAAATATGGGTTTGGGTTCAATTTTTTCTAGATTTAGTTTGGTAGCAGATATTGCTGTCGATTTAGGCACAGCAAATACTTTGGTCTATGCAAAAAATCGTGGAATTGTATTGAATGAGCCATCGATGGTAGCTGTTATTAGCGAAAAAGGCTTTGAGGTGCCTTATTTGTTTGGGCACGAAGCAAAAATGATGCAAGGTAAAACTCCAAATAAAATTATAGTTCATAAACCATTAAAAGATGGTGTTATTGCAGATTTTATTATTGCAGAAGAAATGATTCGTCATTTTATCAAAAAAGCAAATGCAATGAAAAAAATAATGAGACCGCTTATAATAATTTGTGTTCCGTTTGATTCTACGGCAGTAGAACGCAGGGCAATTCAAGATGCGGCAGAAAAATGTGGTGCAAGGGAGGTTATGCTTATTGAAGAGCCGATGGCGGCGGCTATTGGTGCAGGTTTGCCAATTGGCGACCCGACAGGATCGATTGTGGTTGATATTGGAGGTGGAACAACAGAAATTGCAGTTATTTCGCTTGGTGGAATTGTTCATGGAAAATCATTGAAAGTTGGCGGAAATGCAATTGATGAAATTATTATTCAATATATTAAACAAAAATATAATTTGTTAATAGGTGATATCACTGCCGAAAGACTAAAAAAAGAAATTGGAATAGCATATTTAAATGAAGATGATGATATTTTATCGGCACAAATAAAAGGTAGAGATTTATTAACTGGAATTCCTCGTGAAATAACGGTTTCTCAAGAAGATATTGTAAATGCAATTGCTGAACCTGTTTCACATATTATAGAATCTGTTAGAGTTGTCTTGGAATCTGCACCACCAGAACTTTCATCTGATATTGTAGACAGAGGCATTGTATTGACTGGCGGCGGTGCATTATTGAAAAATATAGATCATGTTATCAGTGAATCAACTGGTTTACCAGTATTTATTGCCCCAGATCCATTGCTTTGTGTTGCAAAAGGAGTTGGCGAAGTGCTGGAACATCATCAAAAATATTCACATATTTTGTTTAAACAAGTATAATATCTAATAACCTAACTTGCTATTATTTTATTATTTGATTCACCAGAATTTCTTTGTTGAAGTGATAACTGATGGCTATTATATTGTGGTTCTTTTTTATATATTTCTAACGAATTTTGCATTGCACCTAATGGTGTCGCCGGTATATCTCTTGGATCAAATTGCGTCGCTTGCATTTTTTTATTATTATAGATTATATCATTCTCCAATGGCAATGTTGGTATATCACTTACAAAACTTTTATTATCATCTAAACATTTTTTTAACAAATCATACATTTCTTTATCATCTTTATAGCTTGGTTCATCCTGATTTTTTATACTAATTGTTTTTAGTTTTTTTATTGCAGATCTTTTTTTTGCCGAAGAACTAGAAAACCATGAGAAAATAGTTAATGTAATTCTGCTAAATATTCCTATCTTTTGAGCTTTTTCTTGTAATTCTTTTAACTTGGCAATATATGGATTACTATAATCTTTTGATATATCTTGATTAATGGGTTGATCGGTTTTAAATGAGTTATTAACACTAGAAGACATTATTTTTTCGCCAATTTTAGTTGGTGCATAATTATTAACAGCATATACTGGTGTATATAGTGTATTTTGTTCTCCAGTTGAAGAATATTCTTCCTCTGTACCTGACATATATCTTTCTTTATTGTTTGTATTTTTTTTAAAAATAACATTATCGCTTTTTTCTGCTCGACAAGGTCCTTTTAAGGGTCTTGTTTTAAAAAAAGTATCATCTTTTTTCTCACCACCTAAGATGCTTTTATATGGCAATAATTTTTCTATAAAAATTGATTGAGATTTTTTGGTTTTTTCAGGGTCTGATTTGCTATTTGCTAAGGACAAATTTTTTT
>CAMCQG010000035.1 GCA_945876965.1 Rickettsia typhi | reverse complement strand
TCCGCCTGCGGTTTTTGTTTCACCTTCTAATCTTTCAACTAATAGACGATCTTCTGTTGGTTTTATAGCCATAATATATATAAATTAATTAAGTTATATATATTCTATATGTATAAAAAAGAATATTTCAAGTTGTTTTTTATATTATTGGTGTCTAAATAAATCTTCCTCAAACCCAAGCATATCGGTTGTGACAATTGTATCCAAAAATGAAAAATATTTTTGTGCAATATCAAGTCTATCAGAATTTTTCAACATTGTTATAAGTTTTGCCTTAGCGGAATGCAAATATAATACATCGCTGGCTGCATAGTTTTTTTGAGGTTCTGTCAAGGTATTTGCACCCCAGTTGCTAGATTGTTGTTCTTTTTTTAGTTCAACACCAAGAATATCAATCAAAAGAGATCTTAATCCGTGATGGTCTGTGTAGGTTCTTGTTAGTCTTGATGCAATTTTTGTGCAAAAAATATTAGGAATAAAATCTATTCCAAAATAATAACGCATAATACCTATATCAAATCTTGCATAATGAAATATTTTTGTAAACGAAGGATTGACAAGCAATTCAATTAAGTTTTTTGCTTTTTTATAATCATATGAATCTTGTGGAAAATGAACTAAGTGAACATCTCCTGTTTCGTCTTTAAGTTGAACTAGACACAGGCGATCTCTTTCTCTACGCAAGCCCATTGCTTCTGTATCTATAGCAATGTCGCCAGTAAAATTAATGTTACTTGGTAAATCGTTTATGTGAACTAAAATTTTTGCCATTATGATAAATATAATTATTCTAAAAAAAGCAAACTGGGTGCGACATCAAGTGTAACACCCAAACAGCTTTAAAGGAGGTAATTCATTTAATGATATCATTTTTTTTACTGTCAATCTTTTTTAAAAATTATTCTATATTTTTATTATATACTATAACCTTCTCATCTTTATATGAATAATTCAGCTGACCATGAACCAATTCTTCTAGGTAATCATAGTCTAAGGTAGCACTATTTAACATAGAAATTTCTTTTTCGTATTCTTGGTTTATTAGAACAATAGAGTCCATTTGTTGTGTTGCAGATTTTATCTTATTTTTTGTAACATAGTATGAATTAATATTATTTGGACCAAATAATATATGAGATATAACATATAAATTTAATAAAGACAGTATAATAAATGAATTTTTTATTACTTTTTGTGGTGGTTTTTTTATAACTGGAATAAACTTCATAATTTTGATTATTAACTAATCAAGATATAGAATATTAATATTAAGATGCAATTATTTTTTCTTTTTATATCCATAATATCCGATTGTTCTAACAAACAAAGATAGCGAAAATGATATAAGTATTAAAAGTGACATGCCTGCATAAATACGATATTGAAAATTAATATCTGGCATTTCCATCCATGTATAAACTTGTGTTGCAATTGTTGATGTGCTATCAAAAATTGATTTTGGTAATTCTTGACTAAAAGCTGTAAGTCCAACAATTAGCAAACATGCAGTTTCACCAGCGGCTTTACCAACTGTCAATAAAGTTCCTGTTATAATTCCGTTGATAGACATAGGTAATGTATGGCAAAATGCTACACGACATTGCGATGCTCCCATACTATAAGCTAAATCTTTAACATCTTTTGGTACCGACATTATTGCATTTCGTGCAGAAATTACTATCAATGGAAAAATCATAAATGATATTGTAAAAGCACCAACCAAAATTGATGATCGTGGCAAATGTAATATGTTAATATATAAAACAGCACCCAATAAGCCACACAAAATTGATGGTATTGCCGACATATTGTCTATATTTATAATTACAATACGCCTTAGCACACTTCGTTTATTTACCCAGAATTCTTGCAAATATAATGCTGCTAATGTTGCTATAACAACAGAAAATAACAACGAAATTCCGATGGTAGCAAATGATCCGTAAAGGCTGTTTTTAATTCCAGCAAAATCAGAATTAACAGAATTAGAATTTGTTAAAAATCTAAAATCAAACCAATTATTGATAGTATCTACGCTTTTTGTATATTTTATATAATAATCGAAAAAATCTTTTTTTGCTATACCTTCTTCGGTGTAAGATATATTATTGTATATATTTTGGAGCAAAACAGACCCAGTAATTGAAAAATTGCTCTGACCAATAGAGCAGGGCAGGTTTGTTTTTAGAAGACTTTTGTTGCCCGTAAAAAAAGTGCAGTTTTTTTGCATTTTTGTCTTATATTTTAAAGACTCATTAATTGCATTGTACACAGTGTGTATTGCATTTTTTTTGTTTTCTATTTTATACGCTATATTAAATAAATCTTTTGTAATATCTGCAATTTTTGAATTATCGCAATTTTTATAAAAGCCTTTACAAACAAATGATATATAATTTTCTGTTGCATTATCAATTATTAATAAAGATTCTGTACTGATTTTATCTATGGTTTGTTTGTTTTTAAAAAAATCTTCTTTTGATAAATTTGTTGTAAAACATTTTAAGTCTTGATTACATCTAAAAATTATTCCTTGATGAATGGTTAAAAATACAGGCACCTTAACATCGGTTTTTATAAAAGTATATCTACTTAAATAAAATGTACTTATTGCAATAAAACCCATTGAGATAAAAACTATAATTGTTAAATATTTAACAAATCTTCTAGTTATATAATCTTTGGTATAACGAATAAAATTCATGAAATATAAGGTTTAAATGTGCTTAAAACCGTTTGATAAACATCGTGTCTAAACCAAATTGAAAAATCTTTTACTTTATCAAAATCTGCCCAAGTATGGGTATAAAACTCAGGTTTTTCTTCATTTGCAACATTTAAATTTATAACCAAATCATTTTTAGCTTTCAATAAAAACCATTTTTGTCTTTGACCAATATATTTGCCTTGCCAAACCCTATATGCAATCTCTTGTGGAATATCATAATAAATCCATTCATTATCTTGTTTGGCAATAATTTCAACATCTTTTATGTCTATGCCAGTTTCCTCCATCAATTCTCTTGTAACAGCTTCTTCCAGATTTTCCTCTTCTTCTATTCCGCCCTGAGGCATTTGCCAGCAATCTAAATTGGTTCCTATGTTTTCTGTTTTTTTTGCCATAAAAATCTGATTTTCTTTATTTAAAATCATCATCCCAACAGAAGGTCTATACATTTTGGCATCGCGCATAACAATATCTACTAAATAAATAAAATTATAGTCTTTAATGATTTTAAAAGTCAAGTATTGTTGTTGTAAAAAACCGTTCAATATCAAGTTATTGTTTTTGACTTGCAAGCGTTATTGCTTTTTCAATTAGTTTTTTAGCAGATTCTGCACCTTCAACGGCTCCAATTTTTACCCATTTTCCATCTTCTAAGTCTTTGTAATGTTCAAAAAAATGAACAATCGATTTAACAAATAATTCTGGTAAATCTTTTATATCATTGATATGTTTTTGAGATTTATCTATTTTTATACTAGGCACTGCTACAATTTTTTCATCCATTCCGCCCTCGTCTTCCATCATAATTACTCCAATTGGTCTAACATTTATAACAGATCCTGTTATCAGAGGATAATCGCAAACAACCAAAACATCAAGTGCATCGCCATCACCACATAAAGTGTGGGGAACAAAGCCATAATTTGCAGGATAATACATTGCTGCTGTTTGGATTCTGTCAACCAAAATCGCCCCAGATTCTGTGTCAATTTCGTATTTTATTGGGTCTGCTCTCATTGGAATTTCAATGATAACATTTAAATCTTCTGGCGGGTTTTTGCCAATTGTAATTTTAGAAATATCCATATTGTGTATAAATTATTATAATTCCAATAAAAGATATAATATTTAATTGTAAAGCTTTTTTAACGCTTTTTTATACCCCCAGACTGAGCACCGCTAACTTGTGCACCATTTTTCTTGATATTAACAAGATATGTTGTCATAGCTTCGGCTTCGACAGCTGTGCCTGGAAAAGGTGGCATAAATTGCTGAATATCATGAACTGTTTGAATATAATTTGTAATATTTGCTTCATCCCAAGGCCCATTATTCATTAGTTTATCAAATTTTTTGATAACACTTGAAGTTCCATTTATTGTGTGACAGCGACTACATGCAATCAAAAATACATCTTTTCCATCTTGCATTTTGCTAAAAATTTCTTCACTAACTCCCGCTTTTTCTTCATCTGTAAGTGGATGGCTAAAAGTAGCGTGTGTTAACATTCCATCTTTTTGTAGCAACGGATAATCTTCTACACGCATACCGTTTGCATACATATATTGTCCAATTATATAGGGTTTTCGTATAAATTCTCTTACGCGTTCAAAATGCCCAGTAAGCCACATAATTAAAAACATAGGCAAAATTGCAAGCCATGCTGGAATTCTTTGTGGAACCAAAATCAATAATTGAGCAAGCAATAGAAACACAACAACGGTAATTTTTATTATAAGCAAAAGTTTTTCTTGCCACCCACCAAAATCACTTGCAATCAATGCTAACGGTACATTTTCTTTCATAAAAACAGGCACTCTCGAATAATACCACCAACCAAATGCTAAACAAATTGGTGCCCAAAAGGTCATCCAAAGACCCAGCATTCGCAAAATTTCTTTGCGTAATTCTATATCTTTTTTTGTAAAAATAATAGATAAAAACATAAGTATTGCAGATGCCTCAAAAATTGCCAAACAAGTTCTAAACCCAAGCTGTGGCAAATATAGCGGATTCATAATTGCCGTTAATAATCCTCGATTTGTGAGCCAATTTCCTGGATCCATCATAAATCCAAGAATTGCAACTATTATAGCCATTGTAATCCAAGAAAAAACAGAAAGTGCTACACCCAGCCAAATATGTTTCTTTTTTTGTTCATCTGTTTTTGCATTTTTCCAAGTTAAAAAATATGCCAAAATAAGACAAACTTCTGTTACAAAAACAATCCACTCTACAAACCAAGCCCAAAAAAACACGCGTATCAAACTAGATATCGAGTAGGGATTTACGAGTGCAACAGAAAACCAAATTCCAACGCCAGTCAAAGCTCCAACGGTGGTTGTAATCACAAAAGCCACAAACATTAGTTTATAAGCCAATTTATCAAATTTTTCTTGTTTTGTTTTAAACCCATACCATTCCATAGCGGTAATTATGGGTGCTAATCCAACAGCAAGCCCGTGATTTATTATAACATGCAAAATTGCAATAACCGCAATTAGCATTCTATTACCAAATAAATCTAGATGAAAAATTGGAAAATCCATATTTAAATATATTTATATTGACCCAATATATATTTAAAAAATATTTAAAAGCAATATTTTTTTATTTTCTAGGTAACCATAACTTCTGTAACAGAAGGAACATAATGTTTTAACATATTTTCAACGCCATCTTTTAAGGTAACAGAAGAACTAGGACACCCAGAACAGGCTCCATGAAGAGAAACAAAGACAATTCCATCTTTAAATCCTCTAAAAATAATATCACCACCATCCATTGCAACGGCAGGTCTAACTCTTTCTTCAATAATATCAATAATTTGTTTAATAACTGGATCGTTAATATCGGAGCTTCCGATATCCAAATTTTCATACTTTTTATCATCATTTGGTAATTCTGTATTTTCACCAAAAATAGGTGCACCAGATAATGTATAATCCAGTAAAATAGAAATTATAGAAGGTTTTATCAATGACCAATCAACAGACTCCTCTTTGCCAATTGAAATAAAATCATTGCCAATAAAAACGCTAACCAGTCCCCCGATTGTAAATAAACCTTCTGCAAGAGGGTGTTGTTTTGCTTCAATTTCGTTGACAAAGCTAATTGTATCTCCAGAGTTGACAACAAAACCAAATATAAATCTTAAAACATTAGGATTTGGAGTTTCTGCGGTTCTAATAAACATAGTTATGTTGCTAAATATTTAGTATTTTTTTATATTTTTTATAATAGTCAATAGTTTAAAATTATCTCATATCGTTGTCAATTCTAAAATGAGAAATGACAACGATATGAAAAATATTATTTTACATTAAAATTTTTAAATTCTTTCCATACAATACCGCTCAGCAACAATACTCCAATTAAATTGGGGAAAACCATAGTCATTGTAATTGTATCTAAAAATGCAACCATAACATCAACATTGCTTATTATTCCACCAACAAATCCAGCAAAAATATACAATGCTAAAAATATTTTTCCAGCAATTTCCCCAAAATAATAAGATGTTATTCTTTCGCCGAAAAATCCCCATGCAATCATTACATTTAATCCCATAACAGGAATAATACAAACAACAATATATTTAAACCACCAGCTAACAGTTTCAAAAGCACGATAAACATCTACTGCACCCATTGAAGATGTTTTGTAGACACCAGTTAAAGTAACTAAAAGCCCAGTAATAGATGATACAAATAATATTTCTATAATAGGCGCAGACATTGCTGTTAGACCTTCTTTTACAGAATTTTTATTAATTACATTAGCATGAACAATAGATGCTGTTCCAAATCCAATTTCGCTTGCAACAATAGCTCTGGTTGCCCCCATTACAAATGCTCCTAAAATACCACCATAAACAGATTTAAAAGCAAAAGCCAAAGTAAAAATATCATATAGTGCAACAGGTATTGCTTGGTAATTAAATCCAATAACAACCATTGCAGAAACAAAATAAACACCAATCATAATTGGAACAACCGTAGAAAGTATATTAGAAACCCTAGCAATACCACCAGTTAATACAAATGTTGCAATTAAGCAAAATCCAATTGTCATTGGCACTCTAATGTTTCCAAATATAGAAAAATTATGAGATAAAACATTTATAGCTTGATTAACCTGAAAAGCACAAGGTCCACCAAATGTAGCTAAAATCAAGCATAAACTATATAATCCAGCAAGTGCAATACCAGCTTTTTTCCAGCCCAATTCTTGTAATCCAGATTTTATAAAATGATGTGGTCCCCCATCAAAACCGTCTCCAAGAGGAGTACGATATTTGTGCCCCAAAAAAACCTCTGCAAATCTGATTGGCATACCAAAAAATGGCATCAATATAATCCAAACAACAGCACCTGGTCCTCCAATCGCTATCGCTATTGCCACGCCAGCAATAGAACCTAAGCCAGTCGCTCCTGCAACCGCTGTAAATACGGCTTTTAAAGATGCAATTTTGTTAATATTTTCTTTGTTTTGTCCAGCATTTAAATCTGCCTGATTGAACATTCCTTTTAGTCCGTACCAAAAATATCTAAAATTTTTGAATCTAAATTTTAACAGCAAAAAGAAAGCTGTGCACATAATAAAGAAAATGAGAAACGGAAATTTAATATCCTCAATGCCAAATGGAGATAAAACATTGTAATACATAAAAACCTTTAATGTATCACTGAATGCTAAAATATAATTACTTATAACTTGCTCAAAAGACATATCATTTAAAAAATTAAATAGAATACAACATTTTTTAACTAAAACTTAAATGCAACATATTATTTATTTATTTTTATCCACGAAGAAGATCGATAGTTTCTTTGTATTCAAAAAATTCAAGAAGTATTGCGTATATTGGATTTTTTATGTCAATTATTGCTTTATTTGCATCGTTTGCTGCTTTTTGTAATAGATCTAAATCTGTTAAAAAATTAGCAATTTTAAAGTCAGCAAAACCGCTTTGTTTTATGCCTATTAAGTCTCCTGTGCCACGGATTTTTAAATCTTCTTTTGCAATCTCAAAGCCATCTTCGGTGTCTTTTATTACTTTGAGTCGTTTTTTGCCGTTTGCAGTTGTGTTGTTATCGTATAAAAGAAAACAATATGATGCCTTGTCTGATCTTCCAACGCGACCCCGCAACTGATGAAGCTGTGATAACCCAAAACGATCTGCGTGTTCTATTGCAATTATGGTCACATCAGGAATATTTATTCCAACCTCAACAACCGTTGTTGCAACTAAGATTTTTATATCGCAATTTAAAAATTTTAATAAAATATCGTCTCGTTCTTTTTCCTTCATTTTTCCATGAATCATTCCTACTTTTTCTGTTCCAAAAAATTCTTCAAATTCTATTTTTCGCTTTGTTGTATTTGCTAAATCGATATCTTCGTTTTCTTCAATCATTGGGCAAATCCAATAGATTTTTTCTCCATTTTCTATGCCACGCTTAAATGATTGTAAAATTTCATCATATCTGTTTATGTTGACAATTCGTGTGTCGATTGGTTTGCGGTTTGCAGGTTTATGCTTGATTATCGAAATATCGATATCGCCGTAGTTCATCATAGCTAATGTTCTAGGAATTGGCGTTGCGGTCATCATTAAAACATCTGATTCATCAGCTTTTTGAAACAATTTTAGACGCTGTTTTACCCCAAATCTATGTTGCTCATCTACAACTATAAGCCCAAATTCTGGCATTGGTAAATCGTCATTTATAACGGAATGGGTTCCAACTAAAATATCAATTTCTCCTTGGTTTAATTGTTTTTGTATAATCTTATATTGCTTTGCGGTTGTTCTACTTGTTAGCAAAACAATGTTTAAATCTGGTAAAATGTTGTTAAAATATTTTGCATGCTGCATTGCAAGAATAGTTGTAGGTGCCATAATTACTGCCTTTTTACCACATTCAACCGCATTTAAACATGCAAGCAAGCATACCAAAGTTTTTCCGCTACCAACATCGCCTTGAAGCAATCTAAACATTCGTTTTTGTTTTTTTTGGTCTTCATAAATTTCTGCCAAAACTTCTTGCTGTGAATCTGTCAGCTTAAAAGGTAGCTGTGCTAATAATTCTGTGCGTAAATTACTGTTTCCGTTGATAATTATATGTTTTTCTTGGGCAACATTATTTCTGGCAATTTTTAAAGAAATCTGTGATGCAAAAAGTTCATCAAATGCTAATCGTTTGCGAAATGGCGAATTGACACCAATATCTTCTGCATTTTGAGGTCTGTGAATTCGTAAAATAGCATCTTTAAAGCTTACTGATAAATTTCGCATGTTCCATTCTGGAATATCAATTTCTGGCAACAAATCTAAGGCTTTTTGGATTGTATTATGAATTTTATTTTGCGATAATTCTGCCGACATTCTGTATATTGGTTTTATTATAGTTTTATCGGCAATGTCTAGATTTATGTTTGTTTCTATTTTTGGTGTTGTAATTTTAGGGTGCATAATTTTATACATTGCACCAAATGCCTCTAATTTACCCTCTATACAATGTCTTGTGCCAACAGCCATTTTTACAATTTGACTAGGGAATATTTTAAAAAACATAAGAGTGATCGGCATTCCATCGTCGGTTACAACAATTATCTGATGCACCTTCATTTTGCTAAATCTAGAACCAAATGTTGCATTAGAAGAGTGTTTTTCGACGGTAACATTTGTTATAATTTTGGTGCCAATTTCGATATTATCAATTTTGCTGGTTTGTGTTGCAAATTGATAACTTGCTGGAATATTAAGCAACAAATTTGCAATTATAGGTTCGCATCCTAAAAGTTCTGTGAACTTTTTATTGTCAAGTTTTGTTAGTTCAATTTTGCTAAATAGTGTTATCATAGATAATTGTTAAAAAATATTTTGTAATTTTTTTTTAATTCTATTCATATTTTTTATTATCTTGACAATTATCAAATAAATACAATTTTTTAAACACGATGCGCTCGTAGCTCAGCTGGATAGAGTAGGAGTTTCCTAAACTTTTGGTCGGAGGTTCGACTCCTCTCGAGCGCACCATATCTTATTTATATATTGAAAATCAGTGATAAAATATCACTTTGTTGTGCATTATGAGCCAAATAAGAGCCGGTCGCTGGTGCCGCAGATTCTGGTCTGGCAACAAACACAATATTGTTATATGTTTTATATTCTGTGCTTTTTTTTGCCAACAGTTTCAATCCAGAGATATAAACAGCTTCTATTAAATAATCAATTATAAATTGTTGTGCCCCCATATTTGCAGATTCTTCTTGTGCCCAAATAACAGTTTTTGCATTGCTATATTTTATCAGCTCATCTGCTAATTTTTGAGTTGGAAACGGATAATATTGTTCAATACGGATTATCGCCGTAGAATTATCTGTTCTTTTTTCAAGTAAATCATAATATATTTTGCCACTGGTTATTATAATTTTTTTAACATTTTCAGGCTTCATTTGACTTTCTCCTATCACAGGCAAAAAGCTTGATTTGCTAACAAAATCTGCAACACTAGATACATTTAATTTGTGTCTTAATAACGACTTTGGCGACATAATAACCAGCGGTATTTTTGTTTTGCTGACAACCTGACGACGCAAAATATGAAACAAATTAGCCGGAGTAGTGCAATTTGCAATAATCCAGTTATTTTCTGCCGAACCAGCTAAAAATCTCTCTAATCTTGCCGAACTATGTTCTGGGCCTTGCCCTTCCATTCCGTGTGGCAACAACATTGTTAAATTGCTTCTTTGCAACCATTTTGTTTCGCCCGCAGCAATAAATTGGTCTATAATTGTTGCTGCACCATTTACAAAGTCACCAAATTGTGCCTCCCAAATTGGCAACCCGTTATCATCTCCTAGGCTATATCCATATTGAAAACCAAGTACTCCAAATTCGGATAATAAACTGTTGTTAATATCAGAAAAATACTCTTGTTTTGAATGAATGTTATTTAAAATATTATATTTTTTTTCATTTTGCGAGTCTGTCAAAATAGCATGTCTATGAGAAAAAGTGCCTCTTTCAACATCTTCGCCAGCTAAGTTAACAAAATGATTTTCGTTAAGTAGCGATCCATATGCCAATAATTCGGCCGTTGCCCAATCAACAACTCCATTTTTTAAATTTTCTGCACGAGCTTCTAATAATTTTTTTATTTTAGGGTTTGGTGTAAAATTTGAGGGATATGAACAAATAGCTTTTGCTATTAAATCAAAATTTATATTTGAAATTGCTGTTTTTGAATTTTCAAACAAATAATTTATATCCGTTTTTGTATATTTTATTTTTACTGGTGGTTTTTCTGATAATTTTTTTTCATTTTCAAGCATTTTACGTAAATTTGCGTTAAAATTATCAACATAATCGTTTGCAATCACCCCATTTGCGATCAAATTTTCTGCATAAATTTTTGGCACACTAATCTTTTGTTTTATTTCGCCATACATAATAGGTTGAGTATACAATGGTTCGTCACCTTCGTTATGTCCGTATTTGCGATAGCACATTAATTCTATAACGACATCTTTGCAAAAATGACTTTTATACATAGCCGCTAACATTGCAATTTTATGACATGCTTCTGTGTCGTCGCCGTTAACATGAAAAATTGGTGCTTCAATAATTTTTGCCATATCTGTGCAATATCTACCACCAAAAACCTGAGATTGATCGGCTGTAAAACTAACTTGATTATTTATAACAACATGAATAACTCCTCCACAATCATATGCTTTTAGTTTTGTCATTTGCAAGCTTTCTGCAACAATTCCTTGTCCCGCAAAAGCTCCATCGCCATGAACCATAATAACCCCCGCAGCTCTTCTGCTTCCATAATCACGATATACATCTTGTCTAGCACGAGCATACCCCATTGCTACTGGATTTATACATTCCAAATGTGAAGGATTATGTAAAACTTCAACTTGAATTGTATTATTATTAAATTTTCTGTGCGATTTAAATCCCAGATGATACTTTACATCTCCGCTTCCAAAATCACTTGGAACCGCTAAATACCCACCAAATTCTCGCATCACTTGATTATATGGTTTTTTTGCTATATTTGTAAGAGTTGCTAATCGACCACGATGTGCCATTGCAATTATAACCTCAAAAACACCTCGTTCTGCTAGATATCCTGTCATGGTTTCCATCATTGGAATATAATTTTCGCCACCCTCCAACGAAAATCTTTTTGCACCCAAAAATGCCGAATTTAAAAATGATTCAAAGCCTTCTGCTTCAAGCAATTGATCTAATATTTTGGTTTGCGTTTCCTTTTCTAGCGGTTTATTAAAAATTTCATCATATTTTTGCAAAATCCAATCTTTTTCTGTTTGTTCATATATGTGATCAATTTCAATCCCAATACTACCACAAAATTTCTTTTCTAGTTCTTCATTTTTTTGCAAAAATTCTGCCATTTTAATATTTTTTTGTTGTGTTTGTAATGGGTTTATTTTTGCAAAAAAATGACCATATTTTATATAATCGTTAAGCAAATTGTTTTGTGTTGCTTGCTGATTTTGTTTGATTTCTCGTTTTTTGCTCCAAGAAGGCTTTAAACTATCTTCTATTAAAAATATATTGTTAAGATTCATATAGTCAAATATCATATAATGCACTTTTTTATATATTTTTTATAAAATGCAATTTAATAATTATTTTATATTTTTTATAATCTTCACAGTAAATTTATATTAGATATGCACTAAATAATGATAGCAATATTCAAGTTTGATTATTTATTATTTTTTAAATCACCCCAAAAACCACCAGTTGGTGTGACAACAGCTTTTGTATTGCTTTTATTTGTTGTTTTTTTGTATGCTTCCATTGTGCGATAAAACTTGAAAAAATCAGGATCTTTGCCAAACGAGCTAGCATATGTTTGTGATGCTTTGCTATCAGCTTTACCTTTTATAATATCTGAATCCATATTAGCTCTGGCAATTATTTCTCTAACATCTCTATCTGCTCTTGCCTTTATTTTTTCGGATTCTTCTTGACCCTGAGCACGCAACTGTCTGGCTTCAATTTCTCTGTCAGTGCGCATTCTTGAAAAAATAGCCTCACTATTTTCAACCGGCAAATCAGCTCTAATCAATCTTACATCAAGTATTTTTATACCAAAAGATTCAGCCTGATCCGACACATTTTTTTTAACTTCTTTCATAATATCTGATCTTTGTTCTGTTAGCAAAGCCGAAAGCGGTGCCGATGCAATAACACGACGCATAGACGAATCTACTATTGTTTTTATTCGGTTTTCTGCCGTATCTTGACTGCGTAAAGTTTGAAAAAACACATATGCATCAGTTATTTTATATTTTGCATATGCATCAACAATAAGACGCTTTTGATCAAGAGAAATAACCTCTCGTGCAGGAGTATCAACTTGCATAATTCTTTTATCTAATGCCACAATTTCATGGACAAATGGAACTCTAAATTGTAAACCTGCCTTATCAATATTGCGAACTATTTTACCAAATTCTATCAAAAATACCGTTTCATTTTCACGAACAACAAAAACCGATAAAGATAAAGATAAAATTAAAAATGCAATTATCGGTGCAAAAATTTTAATAAGCGGATTATTTTGTGTCATTTTATTTTAAATTATTATTATTTTT
>CAMCQG010000034.1 GCA_945876965.1 Rickettsia typhi | reverse complement strand
GTTATTAAAAATAAAAATAAAAAATATACATAATAATATAATTGTAATAATAATAATTATTATTATATAAAAAATATTAGATAATCTGTTATTTTGCTGATAAAAAAAAATAAATCCAGGCAACAAAAAACTAAACAATGTTCCAACATTAAACAATATATTAATCTTGATGTTTTTCATTTTATAGATTATTTTATATTAATAACCGTAAAAGAATTTATATTATCTATTATGCTAATAGAATCTTTTTCATTCTTTTTATCAATAAAAAATTTTATAATAGCAATTAAAGACATTAAACAGATAGATATGGCAATAAAATAAGATACAAAATCTGGGTTTAACATAAAAAAATATATTAATATTTATTATATAATAAAATAGCTATTTTAATAAACAAGAACTAAACTTTAAGCACAACAGAACCGCTAACTTCACCATTTTTTAAATCATTATATGCTTTTTTTACATTATCAAAAGTATATTCTGTTGCATTAATGTCTATTCCACCTTTTTTGACAATATCAAAAATACCCTGCATTGTAAGCACCATTTGAGCTTTGCTTGTTTGATAGTGCTCTAATCTTGGTCTGCCAAAAAAGATAGATTTTGATGAAAAACGAGAAATATCAATGGTGTTCATTGCACCGCCAACCGCATAATAATTTAGATATGTTCCTCCAAATTGTAGACATCTTAACGATTCATCAAATACTTTTTCTCCAATTCCATCAAAAACAACCGCTACACCTTTTGATTCGGTTGCATCTTTTGTTTCGTTAAAAACATCCCCAGATTCTAAACTTATAACGGTATCGCAAAATCTTGATGCAAAAGCTTTTTTTTTGTCATTAATAACTGTTCCAATAACTTTTAATCCAACAAATCTACACCATTGTGCAATAATGTGTCCAACGCCTCCATCGGCACCATGCACCATAACAAATGCATCTTGTTTTATTTTTACTGCCTTATGAATTAAAACATATGCCATTACAGCCTCCCTAAAACATACAATCATTTTATTTAAAGCTATGTCTTGCGGAGCATTTAACACCATACTATGATGCAAAACGCGTTTTTCACAATGAGATCCGGGGGTTCCCATTAAATACCCAACTTGTTGCCCAACTTCAAAATGCCTGATATTACTACCCTTTTTTATAATCCTTGCAACACCACTAAAACCTGGAACGCTAATCATTTGTTGCTGATCTTCTGATAAAAATGTTCGTCCGTCGCACAATAAAACATCATCAGGACTAACATTCATACCGATATGCTCTAAAAAGATATCATCTTTTGCCATTGTTTTTGGTGTGTCTACATCTTGTATTTTAAGACTGTTAATATCTCCATATTTGTTTAAAACGACAGCTTTCATTTTCAAAATAACTTAATACAAATATAATAATACAAAAACTATTTTTATATTATTCAAGATTTAAGTTTATTTTTTAAAGTTGACAATAATATTATCGCATTGACTATTGTTCTGTTTTTAATGTCAATATGTATGAAAGCAAAATTTTTTGATTATTTTATAAGGTCTATAATGATTATGGCAACAAGTTTTGCCGTTATTGTTCCGCTTGGAATTTTAACTCTTTTAATTGTAAAAAGCGTTCAGTTTTTTAAAATGGTGCCAATATCAGAATTTTTATTTGGCGTAAATTGGGCACCGAGAGATGATATAGTTCGTGATCATTTTGGTGTTTTACCTGTTTTAATGGGTAGCATTTCAACTGCTACGATTGCAATTATTACAACTGTTATTATTGGATCTGCAATTGGTTGTTATTTGGCTGAATATACAACAAAAAAACAGCATTATTTTTTGCGAGTTATATTAGATATGTTTTCGGGTATTCCATCAATTGTTTATGCTTTTTTTGTGGCAGTAACATGTACTCCATATTTTGTTTGGCTTGCAAATTCAAAAAATGCTGTTTTTCATTTTGATCCAGAATCTGCTCTTGTTATTGGTTTTTTTATTGGAATTTTAACTGTTCCATTTTTTGCGGCGTTGGTGGATGATGCGTTAAAATCTGCACCAAAAAGATTATATGATGCGGCTTTAAGCTTGGGAACAACTAAGACCGAGGTTATGTTTGATATTATAATTCCATATGTTTCAAAGCAATTGATGTCATCTTTTTTGTTCGCATTATCTAGGTGTTTTGGCGAAACTGTAATCGCTATGATTGCTGGTAGTATTATTTCTAGGGCAACATTAAATCCTTTAATTAGTAATAGCACAGCAACGGCACAAATTGTTACATTGGCAACATCTGATAGCGATTTTGCAAGCCCTAGGGCGTTGTCAACTTTTGCTTTGGCATTGTTATTGTTTTGTTTTACATTTGCAATAAATACAATTGGGGGATATATCGAGCATAAGAAATAAATCAAGATATTGACATAAGGTGGTATGCATCCCCAACCATATCCTTGACAAAAGATAATTTATTAAAAATTATAACTAGTCCATTATGTATGATTATTAAGTTTTCCATAATAAATATTGGCAATAACCAAATTTCCGCACTTACACCTAAAACAGAAGAACAAATAAATCCAAAACAGCACAACAAAACACCTTCCATCAATGGATCTTCATATTTTATATCTGATTTAATTTGTCTTTTTTCTATTGTTTTTATACGCTCAATAGCCGTTGCGTGGCTATAGTAGCTATCATTGTAGGTACGGTTTTTTAATATCGCAAGAACCATGATAAGAACTTCTTTGTTTGCAATTTGTGCAATTTGATAATCGCTACGATATTCTGCATATTTTTCAAATATTTGGTATCTAATGGCATCATATAAACTAAACATAGATTTGTACAGAACCTTATCTATACTATTAAGAATTGTGGTAAAAAAATTCATTACATATATCATTCCATATTTAATAATTGGCATTAAAAATACTGGAATAAATAATGTTCTCACTGGAATAGTAGCCAGTGTACATAAAAATTTTGCAATCTTATTGCTACCTTTTAATATCATCATTGGTAGATAATCATAGTTCAATAAATGCGATATTTCACCAGCAATTAATGCCGCAATAATAAGATTTCTTTCTTTTTCGTCATGTGCCTTACTTGATAGATATGTTATAAGACCAAGAGAAATAAAAACTCTTTTTGTTTTTATGCTACCCATTGAATATATTCGTAGCTTACTTGATTGCTCTAAATATAAACTAATATCTGTATCAAAAATATCAGAGACCTCCCACATAATTTCTGATACCCACATCATTTGTGGCAATTTATTGATATCAAAAGATATTTCTTCTTTGCCAACAGATTTTACTGTAAAACCATACATTATGTCTAATATTCCATATAAAAATGGTAAAAAGGTGCCAAAAAATAAGATACCAAACAAAAAAATATCATAATTATTTATTATCTGCAATGGCTTAATATCAAATGGAAGCATTGCAATAAATGTTGTTGCTATAATTAAAAAGACACAAAAAGATATTCTTATGCTTGATATTATATAAGCTATAAAAGATGCAACAAACAACATAATCAAATATTTTATCGATAATAAATATTACATTACACGCAATTAAAATAAAATCAAGAAGTTTCTTGCACTTAAAAAATAAATAATTATAAATATTATATATTAATATGTATAATCATGAAAGATGTTAAGTTGTCCGTTGGAAGAAAAGTGTTTGGTTTTAAATGCGACGAAAGAGATGTGCAAAAATTAAACGATCTATCTAGCGAGTTAAATAAAATGGTCAATACAAACACCGTTAAATATCGCGGCTTATCAGAAGATAATATATTTTTATTAACCGCATTTGAATTATTGGATGCAACAAAAAAAAATAGCCCCACAGAAAATATTATTGAAAGAGAAATTGTTAAAGAGATAATAAAAGAGGTTTCTAAACAACAAATTCCGGCACTATACCATCCTTATCCAAAGATTGGCAATAGCAATTGGTCTATGGATTTGTTCGGACAAGATATTAATAATGATGCACAGGTTTTGGATACTTTGCTTACAAGACAAATACAAATAGATAAGGAAATAAATGCTATTTCTGACTATCTAAATGCAATGATAATATCATTTTCAAATTTTGATAAATAAAACTTGATTATTAAATTATCATTAATAGATTGATTATAAGTGGAGACATAGCTCAATTGGTTAGAGCACTGCCCTGTCACGGCAGAGGTTGCGGGTTCGAGCCCCGTTGTCTCCGCCACTTTTATACTATTTATATACAATTATTTAAAAAAATCTTTTTTATAAAAGCACGCAATAAATACTTTTTAAGAAATTTTTTATCAAAAAAACAATACAACAAAGCATCATTTTATAATTAATTTAAAAAAATAGGTACATTATCCAAGCGATATAAACAAATTATAAAAATAATTTTATTATACATTGACTTTTAAAAAATATATCTAAATTTATATTATAAATGTGTTAAAATAAAATTTTTGTTATGAGTAAAATTCAACAATCAAGGTTTAAAAGAAGTAGATCGCTTGGAGTTTCTTTGCATGGAGAGGCAAAAGATGCTTATAATTTTAAGAATTATAAGCCAGGACAACATGGTCAAGATGTACACAGAAAAATATCAACTTATTCGATTCAGTTGGCAGAAAAACAAAAATTGCGTTTTGTTTATGATATCCGCGAGGAACAATTTCGCAAAATATTCATCAAATCATCTCGTCAAAGAGGAGATACAAGTAATAATCTAATTGCAGCATTAGAATATCGTCTTGATGCAGTTGTTTATCGTGCTAACTTTGCCGCTACATTCGGTAAAGTTAAACAGATGATAAGTCATAAGCATGTTATGGTAAATGGAAAAACAGTAAATATTAGATCATATGTTTTGCGCGATGGAGATATTGTTAGCATTTCACCAAAAGCAAAGGATTTAGATTACGTTAAAGCTTCGCTTGCAAGCTCTGAGCGTAAAATACCTGATTATCTACAAACGGTTTCGCCTACAGAAATTAAGGTTGTTCGTAGACCAGCTTTTTCTGAGGTTCCATATGCATTTGTTGTAGATCCTCAACTTGTTGTAGAGTGGTATTCTAATAAAATTGGTTAATTATGTATGTTGGGTAATAATAATTCTATTTCTTTTTTTCAAAAATTTTTTGAAAAAACAAATGATGTTATTATTACTAATGAGTTAATATCCTCAGTAGAAAATACATTACTAGATATTGACATTTTACAAAACACTACAGCTAAAATTTTAAAACCAATTATAAAAAAAATAGGTCAAACTATTTCACCAAATGATATCATATCTAGTGTTTCGACTGAAATGATCAAAATATTAAAACCATACAGCAAGCCACTAGAAATAGATGAATCTTGCAAACCACAAGTTGTACTGGTTTGCGGTATAAACGGGGTCGGAAAAACATCTGCAATTGGTAAAATGACATATGGTTTAACAAAATATAACTGGAAAGTGGTTGTTGCAGCCTGCGACACTTTTAGGGCAGCCGCAACTGAACAGCTTAGTGATATTTTAACCAAAAATATAAATGAAAATATAATATTGGTTCGTGCCACAAAAAATGGTGAAGATCCTGGATCGATAGCATATAAAGCATATGATATTGCTAAAAATACAGATAGCGATCTTTTGATTGTTGATACAGCAGGAAGATTATATAATCATACCAACCTGATGGAAGAACTATCAGGAATTTCTCGCACTTTAAGTAAAAAAAGTATTGCAGCACCACATAATATTGTTTTGGTAATAGATGGAAATACTGGTAAAAATGCTATTAAACAAGTTGAGGAATTTAGCAAAATTGGAAAAATTAGCGGTATTATTGTCACAAAATTAGATGGACAAGCAAGATGTGGAATTATTTTATCGATTGTTGATAAATTTGGAATTAAAATACATGGAATGTCTACTGGCGAAAATATGGATGATTTACATGATTTTATTCCAGATAATTTTGTTAAAATGTTATTAAAAGTTAGAAATTAAGTTATGTTTGATGTTGTTATATTAGGTGGCGGATTGACGGGGTTAACAACGGCAATTGCGTTGTCAAAGCATAATATAAAAGTTGCAATTATAGAAAAAAATGATATTAAAGATATAGCTAAAAGCGAAAGAACGATTACTTTATCGCAAGGATCTATTGATTTTTATAAAACTATCGGTATTGATTTTAATTTAGAAAATGTAGGCAAAATATCAGATATTTTTATTACAAATCATGGTGGTGGCAAAACTGAATTTTGTGCCAAAGATATAAATATAGAATATATTGGTTTTGTAATAAAAAATAGTGACATTATAGAAAATTTAATAAAAAATATTAATCAAAATATTACTATTTTTGACAACCAAACATACACGGATATAAAAAAATTGGATAATGGTTTTGAAATAAACAAAACAATATACTGCAAAACAATTATAGCATGCGATGGCATAAATTCTAATATTTTTGATATTTTTGATATAGATAAAAGTGTTGTTAAATACGATCAAACCGCATTGATGTTTAATATAAAACATTCAAATGAACATAAAAATATAGCCACAGAACATTTTACTCCAAATGGACCTTTTGCTACATTGCCACTAAAAAATCAAAATGAATCAACTGTTGTGTGGAGTCAAAATGATAACCTGCATAATGTGTTTGATGAAAAAAAATTGATAAACGATATGTCAGAATATTGCCCTAAATGGCTTGGAAAAATCGATGTTATTACTCCCGTTTTACAGTTTCCGTTAGCATTGCAAGTTGCAAAAAATTATTATAAAAATAATATATTTTTACTGGGGGCTACGGCACGCAATTTACATCCGCTGGCAGGTCAGGCATTTAATGTAATATTGCAAGATTTACAATCTTTATCACAGATTTTATCTGATTGGAACAATAACGGTGGGGAGCAAAAAAAATTATATAAATACGCTATAAAATGGAGATGCAAAAGAGTGGTATCTGGCTTTGGAATAACAGCATTTACACATTTAACAGATGCGATTTTTTCCAACAACTCGGCACCAGCAAAAATAATCCAAAATTTATCCTTATTCGTATGTGATAAAGTACCTTTTATTAAAAAATATTTAATGAAAAAATCATAACTTTTTAAAATCAAAAAGTTGGCATAATAGGACAATTTAGCATTTTTTTTAGCATATCATTTGATAAACAAATTGCATCTGATCCAACTTTTGCAGATTCGTTTATATGAATCAAATTTCGCACAGATCTGCTGATAATTTGTGTATAAAAATCTGGATAGTTATCTATAATTGTTCTTATTTCGGATAGCAATTCTATGCCATTTATAGACATATCTTCTAATTTTCCCAGTGGCATAAATATAAAATGCACCCCGCTTTTAGCAAAAAAAATCGCCTGAGATAAACTTAAAACTGGCGAAACAGCCGTTGTAATGCCTTGTGATATCAAGTTATTGCATAAAGAAATGTTGTTTGCATAAAAAGATATAACAATGTTTTTATTAACTTTGCTTAACTCAATCGCCTCTTTTATATCATCGCTCGATAATCCAATAAAAATTAGTTTATCTTTGGCTATTTTTTTTGATAATTTTTCAATTATTTTTATTTTTTCGGCAACGGGCAACGCATTGTTATTTTTTGAGTTTAAATCGAAACCATCAACTAAATGCAGATTTTCATTTTCTGTTATGTCATTAATATTGGGGCAATCTAGGATAAACTTCATATAATATCAAATAATAAGCAGGTATACAAATATGTCTTATTTTATTTAATAAAATTTTAAAAAAAACAAAAAATATTATTTTTTAAAATATTTAACAAACAAAACAATAGAACACAATAACATTGTGCTAAATGTGCACATCATTCCAATTTGTCTAAAATACACAATATTATGAGCTGGTTCAAAATAGCAAATAGAAAAAGCATGAGATATTCTGCCTGCAAAAAAAATAGAACCCAGTGCGTGAATTGTTTTTGCCTTAGAGCCAGCTAAATCTAAAACAACCAATGCAAGAACAAATATAACAGAATATTCAATAAAATTACCTTGTGCCCTACTTGCTCTTTCTAAATCTGTTCCAACGCTAATGCCTATTAATTTATTTTCTGTTATACGATTCTTTATTACATTAGCTGATAATAAGAACAAAAAAAATAAAGATATAGAGACATATAGCAAAGATGTTTTTATTTTCATATTAATGATAAATAAATTATAGAATATACAAAAGACAGTTTTTTTAAAAGTAAAGATTTTATTCTATATATAAAATTATCTATTTTATCAAACAATAATTCGTTTGCCGGTTTGATCGGGGCTACTCAAAATTCCTTCTGTTTCCATTCGTTCAATCAAATTTGCTGCTTTATTGTAGCCAATTCTAAGTTTACGCTGAATATAGCTTATTGAAGTTTTTTGGTCTGTTCTAACAATTTCGACCGCCTGACTATATAAATCGCCGTCGCCACCCATAAAATCGGATGAATCATTTTTGTTGACAGAAAATCCAGCAACATCACCACCGCTTTCGTCCCCTTCTGTAACAACCAAATCGATATATTCTGGTTTATAACGATTTTTCAAATCTTGAACCACATTTTCAATTTCGTTATCCGCCACAAATGGCCCATGAATTCGCACCAATTTACCCCCCGATGCCATATATAACATATCACCCTGCCCTAGTAATTGTTCTGCTCCTTGCTCGCCCAAAATTGTTCGGCTATCAATTTTTGATGTTACATGATAACTTATTCTTGTTGGAAAATTAGCTTTTATAACCCCAGTAATAACATCCACCGACGGTCTTTGTGTTGCCATGATTAAATGAATACCCGCCGCACGAGCCATTTGTGCCAAACGCTGAACCAAAGATTCAATATCCTTGCCTGCAACCAACATTAAATCCGCCATTTCATCAATAAATACAACAATAAATGGCATATGTTTTGCTTCAAAAAATATTTTTTCTTTTATCGCATGCCCCGTTCTTTCATCATACCCAACATCAACTTCTTTTACAATTTGTCCTCCTCTTGCTTGTGCCACTGCAACTTTATCGTTATATCCACTAATATTTCGCACCCCCAAATTTGACATCAGTTTATAACGATTTTCCATCTCGCTAACAACCCATTTTAACGCCATAACTGCTTGTTTTGGGTTTGTAATTACGGGTGTTAATAAGTGCGGAATACCATCATACATCGAAAATTCAAGCATTTTTGGATCTATCATTACAAACTTACATTTTTCTGGCGATAACTTATAAATAAGCGATAAAATCATTGAATTTACACCAACTGATTTACCTGATCCCGTTGTTCCTGCAATAAGCAAATGTGGCATACGAGCTAAATCTACAACCACAGGCTCACCTGATATTGTTTTGCCTAGTGTAATTGGCAAGTCTGCATTTGTATTTGTAAAAGCAACTGACTCAAAAATAGATCGCAAATAAACAGTTTGTCTCTTTGGGTTTGGCAACTCAATTCCAATTGCATCTTTACCTGGAATTATAGCCACCCGAGTAGATAAAACCTCCATTGTTCTAGCAATATCACTTGCCAAACCTATCACACGAGATGCTTTTGTTCCCGCCTGAGGACGCAATTCAAATAATGTAACAACTGGCCCACAATAATAATGTGATATAGATCCTTTTACCCCAAATTCATCTAAAACTTTAAGCAATTGCTTTGTTCTTTCTTGAATTGTAGAAATTGTAATAGACCTAATATCATTATCGATTGGCATTTTAAATAATTCAACACTAGGTGCAACATATTTTTCTTTTGTTGGTATTTTTATTTCTGTATTTAAGTTTATCAAACTATCACCAACTCTGCTTGTATAAGCTGGCTTTTCTATAATTTTTTCTGATTCAATTTTATGCACAAATAATATTTCTTTGATTAAGGCAAATATTTTTTGTCTATTATAAATTATATCATAAACAAAACGAAATCCTATAATATACTTAATATTATTAAATATATTTTTTATTCCATTCGCAATATTTATTAAACCACGAATTAATCCTTTTTCTTTGATAAATATAATGTTTGTAAGGCCAATGCTTGTATAGAAAAATAATATAAGCAACAAAAATGATATAATTATCAACATTGTTGACCCAATTGTATGTACAATATTATTATATAAATAAAACCCAATATATCCACCAGGTAACATTTGCATAGCAAAATTATACTTACTAAAAGAGCCTAAAATAACACTAAGGCTGCACATTGCAATAAGCAATGATGGAATCCTGATCCATAAAAACGATAAATATCCATATGCAAGCAACCCAAGTGACCAAATTGTTAAACACAGCACCAGCAAACAAGATGATAGACCGCAAAGCTGTAATAATAAATCTGCAATGACAGCACCAAATGATCCGCAAATATTTTTTATTTTTTCATTGTCAGCAACATTAAAAGAGCTATCATTTGCATTATATGAAAGTAGCGAAAGCAATACAAACATAGTTATTAACAGAAGAGATATACCCCATATTTTATTATGTTTTTCTTGTATTTGCATTGTATTTACCGCCATATCCACAGATGCTAATTATTCTTATAAAATTATACAATAATAACATTTATTCTTATTTTCAATATATTAAAAATATTTCAAAGCCTCACCTGGTTTGCATTTTGTAGCTTTTATTGCAGGGAAAACACTAGCTATCATACCAGAAAATAGTACGAATACAACAATATATATAACATCTTTGGTGTGAATATCGGATGGCAATCCAGGCATTCCATATATTGCTGCGTCAAATAATTTTATATTAAATATTATTTCTAAAAGATGCTTAATTGTTTCGATATTAAAAGAAAATAATAACCCAATCGTCGCACCAACAAAAGTACCAAATATAACAATAATCATACCGGTAAAAAAGAAAATCCATCCAATATTTTTACGCGTAAAACCCATTGATCGCAAAATTGCTATACTTTTATATTTATCATTTATCATCATTGTTAATCCTGCAAAAATTGCAAAAACCGTCACAATCACAAACAGGCTCAAAATAAAAATCATAACATTTTTTTCAATATTTAAAGCATTCAGCATTCCTCCGTTTTGTTGTTGCCATGAAACCGTTTGCGACCCATTTGGTAATATATTTTCTATTTTACACATTATTTCTGCTGTATTTTCTGGATTTTTTAAAATAACTTCAATCAAACTAATTGAATCGCCATGTCTAAAAAATTTCTGTGCTTGTGTCAATGGAACAAAGGCCATAACGCTATTATATTGCGATATTCCAACATTTGCTATACCTATAACTTTATATGTTTTACTTCGTGGAACGATTCCAAATATTGTTTCGTTTATTTCTGGAGAAATTAGGGTAACCATCGATCCGTTATATGCCCCAATAGACCAAGCTAAGTCTGATCCAAGTATAATCACATTACCGTCAAAATCATCAATATCTACATCGAACGATTTGAAGCTTTTAGATTTAAAAAATAAATCATTCTTGTTTATACCTTTTATCATCGCACCAGCTGAGCCATTGGTTTTTATGTTTATAAGCATCCCTTTGCCGTCTACAACTGGCATAGCTTGCTGAACTTCATCAGTTATTTTTATTTGATTTATCAATTTTTCATAGTTATCAATTCCTTGATTATTATAAATACTAACATGTGCATTAATGCCAATAATTTGCTTGACTAATTCAGTTCTAAATCCATTTTGAACACCCGCAACTATAATCAAAGTTGCAACACTAATTACAATTCCAACAAACGAAATTGTCGCAATTAATGATGGCAAATAATGATTTTTTTGCGATTTTAAATATCTAAATGATATCTTTATTATTAATTTAAGCATGCTGTTCTATCTAAGATATAATGTTTTGTTCTCCGTTATAAGTTCTTCTTCTTTATAAATATTTGGTATATGCTCAGCAACATGACCCCTTGAACATTCAAATATCATTGCAATTTGTTCCTGATTTGTCCATAAGGCATCAAGATATGGAACTGATTTTAGCTGAACTTTTGTGCCTTTTTTACTCTCAAAAACTAACAAATCTATATTATTTTGCATAACTGTTTTCGCTTTGATAAATATTTATATCCACTAAATGGAATAACACATAAATATAGCAAACAACAAAAAATTGCTACTTTTACAGGCTCATAAAGTAATGCAATCATAAAAATGCTTATCAAAATTGCTGCAATTGACGCCATTTTACGGCTAATTTTAAAATCTTTTAACGAAAAAGTTGGTATACGACTAGTTGCCAAAATGCACACAATTGCCAAATAAAAAACCAAACACCAATCAAACAAAACAATCTGCGTTTCTATATACAGCGACAAAGGCAACAAAAATAACATACCTGCGATTGGCGCAGGAACTCCAATAAAAAAATTCTTTTTTGTATATATTCTAAATTCATCAATATCATCAATATTTATTGCCGCATTAAATCTTGCTAATCTAATTGCAAGAGATACAGACATCAGTAAAACCAATGACCATCCAAAAACAGGTATTGAATGTAGGTGCCAAAAATACAAAATAAAGCTCGGTGCTACACCAAAATTTACAAAATCACACAAAGAATCTAATTCTGCACCAAATTCACTTGTAGACCTTAAAGCTCTTGCAACCCTGCCGTCAATACCATCCAAAAAACCAGCAACCATAATAAAAATCACAGCTTTTTCGAATTGCCCTAAAATTGCCAACCTAATAGCACCAAGACCAATACATAATGCAAACAAAGTAAGCATACTTGGTATTAGTTTTATGATAGGCATTTGATCCTTATGAACCAACATATTACTTTGAAGATTTTGCATTCTCGGTTTCTTCATCAAGAGCAATAACCATTTTAATAATTTTATCAGGATTAGAAACCATACCGTTATCACCGGCTCCCTTTTTTAACTTATCCACAAATTCCATACCAGAAATTACATATCCCCAAATTGTATATTGACCATCCAAAAAATTAGAATCTTTGGTAACAATAAAAAACTGACTATCAGCACTATTTGGGTTTTGAGCTCTCGCCATAGAAACAGCCCCTCTTTTATGAGATAATTTTGAAAATTCGGCAACAATATTTTTACCGCTACCGCCTGTTCCATCACCTTTTGGATCACCACCTTGAGCCATAAAACCTTCTATAACTCTATGAAAACTTAGGCCGTTATAAAACCCTTTGCGAACCAAATTTTTAATTTGCTCAACATGTTTTGGTGCCGTTTCTGGCAACATCTCTACCACAACCTTACCTGCTGGTAAATATATATACAATGTGTCTTCTAATTTTGCTTTAACTTCTTTTGTTGCCATAACTTTTGGTGAACTAATTAAAAAATAACTTAAAAATGCTATACCACAAACAACACCTGTTGTTGTAAAAGTAAATAAAAATTTTTTTATTGGAGACATGATCAAAAAAAATAATTTA
>CAMCQG010000033.1 GCA_945876965.1 Rickettsia typhi | reverse complement strand
ATTGTTTTATTTAAAAAATATGTTTTATAAAGAAAATATTGTAATTTCGCAATTATTTAAACTAGGATACTTATTTATAATAATTTTTGCATTTTATGTGCAATTTCATGGTAAGGTAAGTCCGGGCGGAGGTTTTCAATCTGGTATTGTTTTGGCAATCCTGTTCATCACATATGAGTTGCTTTTTTCTTTTATTGACAAAAAACCAACAAAAATAATAACAGATAATATTTTTATATATATTGCCACCATTGGAGTTTTATGTTATGCTTTAACAGGTTTTTTATGTGTTTGTTTCGGGGGTAATATATTTGATTACAGCGTTTTGCATAAAAATATAATCACTGGTCAGCAAATCGGTATTTTTTGTATAGAAACTGGGGTTGGTTTAACGGTTTTTGGATCTATGATGATTATTTTCAGGTCTCTTTTTAATCAAATAGCTCAATTAAATACTAAAATTTAAAACCAATCTCAAAACCGATAAAATTATATCCACCATTAGTTAAAGTTAAATCTCCGTTTGAAAAATGTCTATATAATATTTCTATATTAAATCTATCAAATGATTTACCGATTGCAAATTTTTCACCAAATGTAACACGGGATCCAATTCTGTCGCCCGGATTATTAGAGCTATTCGCACTACGAATATACAATCCTATACCCGCTGTGCAATAAAAATAATTAAAATTCAGAACAAACTCATGCATTATACCGCCAAAAAACTGCGATACATCGGGATGAGAAACATTAGCCCCGGGGCTAGCTACATAGCCAACGTCCCCAATAAAGCCTCCAATTTGCAAGGATGATCTTCCGTTTATAAAAATCTGAGTTGGAACACTATACGAACCCACTATTGCATTCAGATTATCATTTTCAGTAATTGATCGCAAGTATGAAAGTGAAACCATATGATTATGATCCTGAAAAATTGGATTTTTACCAAAAAAAACAAACTCAGCAACCTCTTTTGCTTTTATAACCTCCTCTCTTTTGGCGATACTATCTTTTATGGCAATAAAATCTTCATATTTTTCTTTAACAAAAGTCTCAGTTTTGCTAACCATACTTTCTTCTTCTGCCAATGACGAAAATGATAAAAAATTAAATAAAATTAATAATAAGTATATATTTTTCATATGTTGTTTATAATAAAATCTGCTGCGTATAGATATCCGTCTTTTTTCATGCCAATAATTACAGAATCAGCAACCTTAGAAACATATGATTGTTGTCTAAATTGCTCTCTTTTTTGAGTATTAGACAAATGAACCTCTACAATAATTATACTGGGATTGATATTTTTTGCAATATTAAGGCTATCAAAAATTGCAATTGAAGTATGTGCATATGCTCCTGCATTTATTATTATACCACAAACAGATAAATTTTGCTGAATAAATGTGCAAATTTCACCCTCTATATTGCTTTGAAAAATAGATATTTCAAAGAAATTTTTTTTGCATTTTTCTGTAACCAATGTTTCTACTTCTAACAGTGTTTCGTTGCCATAAAAACTATTTTCTCTTTTGCCCAACATATTCAAATTTGGACCATTTATTAATAATATTTTTTTATTCACCAGTAGTAATTTTATAACAGTATTTTAATTAACTTGTATTTTAAGATTTGTTATTTACAATATAAATATATTTATTTATTTTGTTGTTGTGCAAAAAAACGATTTATTAGAAAAAATCAGGGCTAAAAATAATACCCCTGAACACGTCGCAATTATTATGGATGGCAACAGAAGGTGGGCTAAACAAAATGGTTTTGATGCGCATAATGGTCATAACTTTGGTGCAAAAAAAATTGAAAAAATTATCAACATTGCAACAGAATGTAATATTAAAATGCTTACTTTATATGCTTTTTCTTCTGAAAATTGGAACAGAAGCAAAGAAGAGGTTGAATATTTGATATCAATTTTACGAGAATATTTAACAAGCGAAGATGCGATTAAATTAAATGAAAATAATATAAAATTTATTGCAATTGGGGATATTGGAAGATTTGATCAAGATATTGTTGATAAAATTTATGCATTGCAAGAAAAAACCAAAGATAACACAAAATTAACATTATGCCTTACTTTAAGTTATGGAGGAAAAGACGAAATTATACAAATGGTTAAGAATGTTGTTGATAGCGGAATTAATTCTAGCGAAATAAATGAACAAATCGTTGATAAAAACATGTATCTATCTGGGTATAAAAAACCGGATCTTGTAATTAGAACCGGTGGAGAACAAAGAATTAGCAATTTTTTATTATGGCATATAGCATATTCTGAGCTATGTTTTACAGATAAAATGTGGCCAGATTTTGATGAAACAGATTTTTTATTAACAATTATTAATTATCAATTAAGAAAAAGAAGATATGGTAGTATTTGAAGAAAACGAAACAAATAAAGGTTTTATTATAAAAATAAAAACTTTATTTACAGACCTTAAGGCAAAAAAATCTGATTTTTATCAGCGTGTAATTATAGCTAGCTGTTTAGCAATTACAACTCTGTTTGTAACCATCTTAGGCGGTTTCTGGTTTAATGCGGCAATGGTTGCGATAGGTGTTTTATCGGCAATGGAATTTGTAAATATGATTCATATAAAGCAAAAAAATGATGTAAAATCTGAGGATAACTTGGATATTTCTTATCTTAAAAAAATTGCAATACCTTATATTTTAATACCCACTTTATCAATTATATTTATTCGAGATGCGACACAAGGTAGATCAATTATTATTTGGTTTTTATTGAGCATCTGGTCTGTTGATACTGCTGGATATATTATTGGTAATTTATTTGGTAAAAATAAACTCTATCCAAGTATTAGCCCAAATAAAACGATAGAAGGGGCTCTTGGTGGCATTTTAGCTGGTCTTGTTATAACAGTTATTTTATTCCCAATTATGTGTCTTGCAAACGGCTCAAATATTGAAGGTTTTAGTTTTTATAGTATGGTTTTTTTATCATTAGTAATATCTGTGCTATCAATTATTGGCGACTTATTCGAATCTTATATTAAAAGACAGTGTGGAGTTAAGGATTCTGGAGCTTTACTACTGAGCCATGGCGGAATGATGGACAGAACTGATAGCATTATTTTTGCTGCACCAATTGTAGCAATTTTGGTTATTTTAAAAAATGGTGTTTTTTTCTAATTATAGATTTATTCTAAATTTAAATAAAACTTGAACTTAAAAAAAGATGGTTTCATTGTTATCTTATTGAACGAATTATTGTTGCAAAAAAATGAATAAAAAAAATATAAAAAAAGTAGATAATAGCTTGCGTAATAAAATTATTACGACTATTTTAATTATTATGGCTTATCGCTTTGTTACTTTTGTTCCGTTGCCTTTTATAGATCCAACAAAAATTGCTGAGTTTTCAAATTTAGTAAAAAATGGTGTTTTTGGAATGTTTAATATGTTATCCGGGGGATCAATTTCACGAATTTCTGTGCTTGCATTAGGAATTATGCCATATATTACTTCGTCTATTATTATTCAACTTTTATCTGCATCAAGTGAAACGCTTAAAAAATTAAAACAAGACGGAGAAGCTGGGCAGAAAAAAATCAATAATTATATGAGGTATTTAACGATTGCAATATCTTTATTCCAAGGCTTTATGATGGCTACTGGTTTTGTTAATATGGGTCTTTATACGGGTTATTATATTTTTTATTTTAAAATATATTCTGCTTTTGTAATGATGACGGGTACTGTGTTTTTACTATGGTTAAGCGACATTTGCACAGCAAAAGGGGTTGGCAACGGAACATCTATTATAATTTGCACCGGTATTTTGGCTGAAGCACCTCGCGACTTAATAAATGTATTGAGCCTGTCAAAAAGTGGAAGTATTAGCCCTCTTATGTTACTTGCATTGTTTGCAATTTTTATTGCAACAATTGTATTTGTAATTTTTGCAGAAAGATCAAACAGATTAATAACTATTCAATATCCACGCCAAGCTTATTCTTATATGGGAAAAATGGATGATATGTCAAAGCATAACTTTTTACCACTAAAGCTTAATGCTCCAGGTGTTATTCCTCCAATTTTTGCATCCGCTATTTTATTGTTTCCAGCAACTATTGCTTCTATTTCTGAGGTTGGAAAAACTAGCTCTATTGGTGTATTTCTGGCAACTCAGCTTACACACGGCAAGCCTTTATTTGCCATCTGTTATTCGGCTTTGATTGTATTTTTTTGCTTTTTCTATAATAATGTTATCTTTGAAGTTGATGATATTTCTAATAACCTAAAAAAGAGCGGTGTATTCGTACCTGGATACAGACCAGGCACAGCAACATCGGAATTACTTAGAAAAATATTAAATAAATTGGCATTGGTTGGTGCTTCGTATCTAGTCATTATATGTATGATACCAGAATTGTTAAGTCCATATTTTGGTTATTCATTTTTGCTTGGTGGCACAGGTGTGCTAATTGTTGTAAATGTTATTATTGATACAATTGTTGGCATCCAAACACAAATAATGTATGCAAAATATTATAAAAATATGGGTAAAAAAGTTTTCTAGTATGTTAAAAAATATTTTTTATCTATTTAAATCATTGCTTTTAATAGATATATTACGCGGTATGTTTTTGGCCTTTAAATATTCATTTAAACAAAAGGTTACAATAAATTACCCTTTTGAAAAAAGCCCCCTATCCCCAAGATTTCGAGGTGAACATGCTCTTCGCAGATACGAAAATGGTGAAGAAAGATGTATAGCTTGTAAGCTTTGTGAGGCAATTTGTCCAGCCCAAGCCATTACAATTGAGGCAGAGGAAAGATATGATGGCTCAAGAAAAACAACAAAATATGATATTGATATGACAAAATGTATTTATTGCGGATTATGTCAAGAAGCTTGCCCTGTTGATGCAATTGTTCAGGGGCCAAATTTTGAGTTTTCAACAGAAACGCATGAAGAATTATTCTATAATAAACAAAAATTACTCAACAATGGCGATAAGTGGGAGCAACAAATTGCTATGAATTTAAAAAAATAAAAGAATAAAACTTTACAATTACAAAATATGTTTTCTTGTTTGTATCAATGTTAATAATTGTTTTATATGCTAGGTTTTTTAAAAAAAATTTTTCCATCACATAACGATAAAATTATCAAAAAATATAGATGCGTTGTTACAAAAATAAACGATTTAAGTAGTGCATTTAGCGAACTTAGTCATAATGAAATTTTAGCAAAAACTGAGGAATTAAAAGTAAAATATAAAGAGCTAGGTAACGAGGCAGTATTGCCAGAGGCGTTTGCATTGGTTCGTGAGGCATCAAGTAGAATTTTGAACATGAGGCATTATGATGTACAGCTTATAGGCGGTATGACATTGAATGATGGTTGTATTTCTGAGATGAAAACTGGCGAAGGTAAAACATTGGTCTCAACTTTACCGGCATATTTAAATGCATTGAGCGAAAATGGGGTCCATATTGTAACAGCTAATGAATATCTTTCTAAACGAGATTTTGAATGGATGTCTAGAGTTCATCGTTATTTGGGCTTGACTGTCGGTTTTTCTGGATCAAAAAGCACAAATGCAGAAAAGCGTGAGGCTTATAATTGCGATATAACATATGCAACAAATACTGAGCTTGGGTTTGATTATTTACGAGATAATACAAGGTTTTACAAAGAGGATATGACTATTTTAGCGAGACCCTTTAATTATGCAATTATAGACGAAGTTGATTCAATTTTGATCGATGAAGCTCGGACTCCACTTATTATTTCTGGCCCTGGCAATAAAAGCTCTGATTTATATGAAAAAATTGATAAAATTGTGCAAAAATTATTACCAGAACATTACGAAATTGACGAAAAAAATAATAATATTCAATTGACAGATATTGGTAACGAAAAAACCGAGGAATTACTCAAACAAACCAAATTAATAAAAGAAGATGCCAGCCTTTATGATGCTGATAGTTTTGAGTTAATAAATCATGTTACTCAATCTTTGAGAGCTCGCAATGTATTTAAAAAAGATAAGGATTATATAGTAAAAAATAACGAAGTTATGTTGGTTGACGAATTCACGGGTCGTATTATGGATGGTCGTAGATATTCTGGTGGTCTGCATCAAGCAATTGAGGCCAAAGAAAAAGTACAAATTCAACAAGAAAATCAAACAATTGCATCAATTACATATCAGAATTTTTTTAAGCTTTATGAAAAATTATCTGGAATGACAGGAACAGCACAAACCGAAGCCTCAGAATTTATGGATATTTATAATTTGAGTGTTGTGAGCGTGCCGACATATTTGCCGATTGCACGCAAAGATAATGACGATTTAATTTTTAGAACCGAAGGTGAAAAGCTTGAGTTTTTAACACAGTTAATTGTTGAGAAACATGCAAAAGGGCAACCAATTTTAGTTGGCACAACAAATATTGCAAAATCCGAAGCGATATCTGATATTTTAATCAAAAAAAACATAAAACATAAAGTTTTAAATGCAAAAAATCACGCTTTAGAAGCAGAAATTATAGCAGAAGCTGGATGCAAAAATGCCGTAACAATCGCAACAAATATGGCTGGCCGAGGGACTGATATTATTTTAGGTGGAAATTTAGATGCCAAAATTTTATTAGCAATAAAGGATATTCAAGATTCGGATGAAATAAAAAATATTACCGAAAAAATAAGACATGCACACGACGATGAAAAGGAGGAGGTGAAAAAATGTGGCGGATTATTTGTAATGGGCTCCGAAAGACATGAAAGTCGTAGAATTGATAATCAATTGAGGGGTCGTTCTGGTAGACTTGGTGATATTGGTGAATCCCAATTTTTCTTAGCTTTGGACGATGATTTATTGCGAATTTTTGGTGGAGACAGAATAGGTGGAATTTTGGCAAAACTTGGATTAAAAGAAGGTGAACCAATGAATCATCATATGTTGAATAGTGCAATTACAAGATCCCAGCAAAAACTAGAAGGAATGCATTATGAAATGCGTAAAAATGTATTAAAATATGACACAATAATGAATGAACAGCGTGAAATTATTTATCGTGAAAGATTAAAATTTATAGAATCTGATAATTTAAAAAAAGATAGCTATGATATTTTAGCTAAGGTTATTACAGGAATTTATCACGATGCAACTAATAAAGATGGGGTGTTTAGTGATATTGATTTTGAAAAAGGATTAATTGATATAATTGGTATAAAAGCATACACACCTATGTCAGCGGTTTTAAAATCTGAATTTGAAAAAGAATACGATACCGATGAAATTGTGGATTTTATAGTTAAAAAATGCACAGAATACAACGAAAATAGATTCAAAGATAATGCTGAAATTTTAATTCAAAAAGTTGAAAAATTCGTTATTATTACAAGTTTAGATGAAGTTTGGAAAGATCATTTATATTATTTAAATCATATAAAAGAAGCAATTCATTTGCGTGCATATGCTCAAAAAGATCCGCTTGTTGAATACAAAATGGAATCTTTTAATGCATTTGAAAAAATGTTTGAAAATTTTAGAACAAGCGTTGCAAAAAAATTGATGCATGTAGAAATTCGCAACGAAGGTTCTGTCAGTTTATCACATGAAATAGAACCCGTGATAACAACAAAAGATGACATAATACTGAATGATTATTCTGATTTGAAGTCAATAAATCCTCATAAAGATTTATTGAATACAATTAAAAAACAACAAAAAAACAATATTCAAATTAAAAAAATTGGACGCAACGATCACTGTTTTTGTGGTAGTGGAAAAAAATTTAAATCGTGCTGTAACACAAAATAAATATGTTATCAATTCTTGTATTTTTTATTGTAATTGTTTCCATATCTTTAATTATCATCAAAGATACATTGCCTGCTGTTATTATCTTTGGCCTAATAAGTACATTATCTACACTATTTTATGTTTTTAATCTTGCACCCGATGTAGCAATAACAGAAGCGGCTGTTGGCTCCGCTATCTCTACAATATTTTTCATAATGGCAATTGCAACCCAAAATAGAATTCAAAATAAAAAAAATAATAAAATCGCCATTATTCTTGTTGCAATATTATGCTTTATATTATTTTTAATATTAGCATTTCTCGCAGTAAAATTACAAAAATATGGCAATCCTGGCAACATAATTCATGGCAAAATTTCTAAACATTATATAGCAAACACTGGTAAAAATTTTGGAATTCCTAATATAGTAACTGCAATTTTAGGTGGATATCGTGGGCTTGATACCCTGTTTGAAACAACAGTTATTTTTGCCGCAGCAATGGGTGTCAGATCTATTTTATCAAAAAATGATTGAAGAAATTTTTAATAAATTTAACGAAATAAATCCAGAACCAAAAATAGAATTAAATTATAATAATAATTTTACATTATTGATTGCCGTTTTACTATCTGCACAAACAACGGATAAATCTGTCAACATAACCACTGAAAGCATTTTTGATAAATATAATACACCACAAAAAATGCTACTTTTTGGAAATAAAAATCTTGAAGATGCCATAAAAAGAATTGGATTATATCACACAAAAGCAAAAAATATAATCGAACTTTGCAACATATTAATTGAAAAACACAGCGGAGAAGTGCCTGATAATTTTGATGATTTAATAAAATTACCAGGCGTAGGAAGAAAAACAGCCGATGTTGTATTGAATAGTGCGTTTGATAAACCAAGGATTGCTGTAGATTGTCATATTTTTAGAATAGTCCACAGAATTGGAATAACCAGCGGAAAAACAACCGATGAAGTTGCTGATAATTTATTAAAAGTTATTCCAAAAAAATGGCATAAACATGCACACCATTGGCTTGTTTTGCACGGAAGACATACCTGCAAAGCCCGTAAGCCCGATTGTGATAATTGCTGTATTAGTAAGTGGTGCCTAAAAAATATTTAATATGCCGTAATATATATTTTCAACTGCAAAAATCTCATCAACACTGCAACTTTCATTTATTTTATGTGCCTCATTTTCTATAAAACCTAGCTCGGCCACATTATCGCAATAATTTGCGATAAATCTTCCATCTGTCGCACCACCGAATGTGTCTATTGAGGGTTTATATCCATAATTTTTTTCAACAACATCTGCAATTATATTTGCAAAATCTTGTTTTTTAGATGCATAATAATTTGCATTCCAATGAGGATATGTTAGCTTGATTTGATCTGGTTTTGCATATTTTAGACATATTTTATAAACTATATCATATAATTTTTTTTGATTTTGTTCACTGTTGTATCTAATATTAAATTGTGCATTTGCTTTGCTTGCACACACATTTACGGCTTTGTTATTTGATGAAAAATCTGTTATTTGTAATCTAGATGGTTCAAAATAATCGTTGCCATTGTCTAGCACTATCTCGCTAAGTTCTGCTAAAATTTTACTAAGGATATGTATAGGATTTATTATGAGAGTTGGGTATGCAACATGTCCCTGAATGCCGGTAATTTCGAGATTAAAATTTAATGATCCGCGTCTACCAATTTTTATACAGTCGCAAAATTTTTCTTTTGATGTCATTTCTCCGATTAAACAAAAATCTATTTTTTCATTTTGTTTTTCTAATTGTTCTAACACTTTTACTGTACCATATTTTGCAATCGCTTCTTCATCGCTGGTCAATAGAAAGCTTATAGAAAAATCAGGCTTATTTGTTGCTAAAAATCTTTCAACAGCATGCATAAAACATCCAATTGCACCTTTCATATCTACTATTCCTCGGCCATAAATTCTGCCGTCATTTGTTGTCATTTTAAAAGGATTATCATTCCATAGAGATAAATCTCCAGCCGGAACAACATCCACATGACCAGCAAAACACAAATTTTTACCGCCGTTATCTAATTTTGCATACAAATTTATCACATCTTCAAATTGCATTATTTGACATGAAAATCCAAGCTTGTTCAGAAAGTTTTGTATGTATTGTAAGGATTTTCCGTCGTTTGGACTTACACTTTCGCACCCTATTAAGTCTTGAATTATTTGTAATAAATTTTGCATTTTTTAATATTTTATTTATTATGATAATATTAATTATAAAATAACTTGCAATTTATTTTAGATATTATTCAAAATAGATTGTTTTTATAATAAATTATATATAATATAATGTCAAATACTCAATCTATCGTGTCGTTTACTGTTGAGGATATGCTTCGTTCATATGTTCATTTTGGTCATAGAGTGAATGCTCGTAATCCAAAAATGAGCCATAATATATATAAATCAGAAAATGGTATCCATATTATTGATGTTAGAAAATCTTTTGTTGCAATGAACAAAGCTTTGGTAAAAGTTTATGATGATGCAAAGAACAGAAAAAGTATTTTGTTTGTTGGTACAAACCCAAAAATAAAAGAATTTGTTATGGAAGCTGCAGAAAAAAGTGGACAACATTATGTTTGCCAATGGTGTTGCGGAATGATGACAAACTGGAGAACAATTGTTGCATCAATTAAAACTCTTAAAAAATACAATGAATTGCTTGCAAAAGAAGATAAACAAGAAGATGAATCTTTGAAGATGACAAAAAAGGAAATGGGGGTTTTGCAAAAAAAACGCAATGCATTACATAAAAAGTTTGGTGGTATAACAAATATGGGTGGTATGCCTGATTTGATTATTGTTATGTCTGCACGAGGTGATGATATGGCAATTCGTGAAGCTGAATGTGTTGGTGTTCCTGTTATTGCAATTGTTGACACAAATGCAAGCACAGACAATATTACATATCCAATCCCAGGTAATGATGATTCAATTAAAGCAATTCGTTTTTATTGTAATTTGTTTGTTGAGGCTATCCTTGGCGGAATAAAAGCCGATATTACTAAATCTGGCGGTAAAATTGATAAAAACGATAATACAAAAGCCGTAAAAGATGCTATGAGTAGCAAGGCTTTTCATCAAAATAAAAAAATAAATACAGAAAAAGCCACTACCAATACCTAAAGAGATACTTTTTTTTAAAAAAAATAACCTCTTGTGCGCTTTATATATAATATTAATTTATTAATCTTTTTATTTTATGGTAATTGATGTAAACGATAAATCTTTTCAAGATGAGGTTTTAAATTCTAAGATACCTGTTATTGTTGATTTTTGGGCAGAATGGTGCGGACCTTGTCGTAATTTAGCTCCGATATTAAAAGATATATCTTCTAATAGAGCAGATATTAAAATTGTAAAAATTAATGTTGATGATAACTCTGATTTATCTGTAAAATATAGAATTCAAAGTATACCAACAATGATATTTATTAATAACGGAGAAGTTAAATCTGTTAAAGTTGGTTTTTCTTCTGCAGAAGATGTAAACGGATGGATTGACGAAAATTTGCTATAATTAGCTTTGTATATAGTGCAATTTATTAAAAACAAACTGTCTGACATTTTTTCTGAAAAAACTATAATTATATCAGGAAATCAAAATGTTAAACATTTTAAACTTAAAACGATACATTATTTAATATTTTTTACGATAATCTCTGTCGTAATATCATATGTTGTATTTAGTATTCTTAATATCAAAATAAAAGAGCAAGGACTATCTGCTCTTTATTCTGATAAAAGGAATTTAGAAATTATAAACACAAAATTAACAAAAGAAATAAATATTTTAGCGACAGAGGTTGGGGAAATAAATAACTATTTAATTGCTGTTGGCAAAGATGTAGATAAATCAAAAGAAAATATAGAACATAGAGCCAAAGAATTGAATAAAAATACAAATATAACCAAAGACAGTTATGTAAAAGATAGCGATTTTCAGGTAATAAGAACAACTATGTCTAATGTGTTTGAGCAAATAAACGATAGACATAATCATATGATTCGTGTTGCCAAACATATTTTACCAACAGGCTCTATTGCTCAGGCAAAAAATATTTCATTTAATAATAAAGTTAATAACATAAATTTATATAAAACAAACCTAACAAAAGAGATTCAATCTGCTATCAAAGTAGAGAAAGCAATAAAATATATGCCAATCGCACAACCAATATATGGATATAAAATTAGTAGTACATATGGTAACAGAATGCATCCCGTGACGCACAAAATTACAAAACATCAAGGAGTGGATTTAATGGCGCCACCTCAATCTTTGATTTATGCTTCTGGTAGTGGAGTTGTTAGTTTTGTTGGAAAACAGAAAGGCTTTGGTAACTTGATAGAAATTTCTCATAACAACAAAATTAAAACAAAATATGCACATTTAAATAAAATTTTAGTAAAAAAAGGACAGCATATTACAATTGGACAAAAAATAGGCATACAAGGCAATACAGGATGCAGCACTGGTGCTCATTTGCATTATGAGGTATTGGTTGCAGGAAAAAATCATCATCCGTATCAATTTATTTCAGCACAGAATCATGTTAAAAATCAAACAGCACGAAAATAAAGATTTAAGCATAATTGGCAAATCTTTAACAATAAAGGGTAATATAGAAAGCATTGGATCTGTTGATATTATTGGAAATTTTGTTGGAGATGGATTATTTAATATGTTAAATATTAGAGAATGTGGATTTGTAAATGGAAAAATAACAGCAGAATATGTCACAATAAATGGCACAATCGATGGAGATTTAATTGTTGGAAAATTAATTATTAATAAAACGGCTATTGTTAATGGTACAATAAAATATAAAACTATTGCTATTGAAGACGGAGCAATATTAAATTGTAAAATTGAACAAAAACAATAATATGTACGATAAAAATAATGTATTTGCTAAAATTATAAATAAGGAGATACCTGCAAAAATTATATACGAAGACGACCAAATTTTATCATTTGATGATATAAATAAAAAAGCAGTCGTTCACGCTATTGTTATTCCAAAAGCTCAATTTATAAGCTATCAAGATTTTATAGCCAATTCAAATAGTGAACAAATATCGTATTTTTTTAAAAAAATAGACGAAATAGCAAAAATATTAAATATTAATGATAGTTATCGATTGCTAACAAATCATGGAAATGCAATGGGTCAAGATGTTTTTCACTTTCATGTTCATTTAATGGGCGGAGGATTAATATCGTAATATATGAAAACAATATTGATACTATTTTGTATATTTTATTCATCAAATGCCACAAACTATTCTGATATTGTTGAAAAAATAATGCCAACAGTTGTTAGTATTTCTAGTTCTGGACAAAAAGAAATTATCAATGTTAATAATGATAAATTGTTTATATTTGGAAATAAAAACACAGTTAATCAGCAAAAAATTAATAATATAGGCTCTGGCTTTATAATATCTAAAGACGGATATATTATAACAAATTATCATATTATTGAAGATACCAATAATTGTATAGTTACGCTTTTTAATAAAAAGGAATACAAAGCTAAAATTATAGGTTTTGATAAAAAAACAGATTTAGCATTATTAAAAATTGATTCAAAAGATGATTTTTTATTTGCAGAAATATCACAAATTGATGATTACAGGGTTGGAGATGAAGTTTTGGCAATTGGTAACCCATTTGGCTTTGGGCACACAGTTACTGCTGGAATAATTTCTGCAAAATCTAGAAGTATCAGCAACAATGAAAATGATTTTATTCAAACTGATGCATCAATAAATCAAGGGAACTCCGGTGGACCATTATTTAATATAAAAGGTAAAGTGATAGGCATTAATAATATGATTATTTCACAAAATGATAATGTTGGTAACATAGGAATAGGCTTTGCAATACCTAGTTATTCGGCAATTAAAATTATTGAAAAGATTAAAAATAATATTAAAATTAT
>CAMCQG010000032.1 GCA_945876965.1 Rickettsia typhi | reverse complement strand
TTGATACTTTTTTATTTGTTTTTAAATATTCTATAAATTCTAAACCTGTTTTAATAGAATGATTCATTCTTAAATCCATTGTGCGTATTCCGCGTAATAATTTAGCAGAATTATCTGCCGTAACATGATCTCCAAATGTATCAAGTATTGCAAAAATTTGCCTAAAATGTTTTTCTTTTACGCAAACAGAACCCGCCAACATATCAGAATGACCAGCTGCATATTTTGTAAGAGATGTGCACGAAACATCAAAACCGTTATCAAGTGGTTTAAAATTTATCCAAGTAGCATATGAATTGTCGCAAATTGAAACAGCACCACTTTTTTTTGCAACATTAACAATTGCCTCTATATTTGCAACCTCAAAAAATCTAGTTGCCGGCACCTCACAATAAATCATATCTGTATTTGGATGCACAAGTTTTGTCAACTCATCCTCGCTAAGCAATGGATCAAAATATGTTACTGTTATTCCAAATTTGGCAATTAAATGATCCAATAAAACTTTAACTGGATGATATATTCCGTCACTTACCAAAATATGAGATTTATTTGTTATAAATGCCATCAAAGCAACTCTAATTGATGCCAATCCAGTTGATAAAATCTTGCAATAATCAGCATTTTCAAATCCTGCAATAATTTGTTCAACGCATAAAGTTGTTTCATTTCCACCTCTGCCATAATTTTGCAAAGTATGAGTTATTTTGTCTAAATTAGCCGTATTTGAATCTATCGCAGACGAAATAAAATCTTCGTATTTATCAAAAATCACAGTCGATCCGTCTAAAACAGGAACCGTATAAAAATGCCTACCTTGTGGTATTATTTTATAATCTGTGTGCGTACAATTTGTAGATATATTTTTATTTTTCACCATTGTATAATAATTTATTAATGCATATTTAATACATATTATTTATAATTACAAGTAAAAATATAATCATATTTTTTATTATTAGAATTATATGTTGATAAGCTTTATTATGCTATATAAAAAATTTTTACAAATTTGCTCCCCCAAACGATAATTATGTTGACTTTTACTATAAACATAGCATTAGAAGTGTAGTTTTTTGATATTTTATAACAAAAAAATTACAGTTATTATTTTGATAACAGAATAAATAAGTTAAACAAGTAAGTAAGTTTTTTATGAAACAAGAACATCAAGATATATTGAATAGATTTAGCGGAATATGTCCGGTTCCAATTGAATATATTGCAGATGCCCTTGGTTATTCTATAAAATATTTTGAGCCTAATAGCTTAGAAACTAGGAATGTATTGGGAATTGTTAATTATAAAGAGAAAAAAATATCAATCAATGGTCTTGATGGTGATTACAGACAAAGGTTCACTATCGCTCATGAAATTGCACATATATTTAACGGGGATGATGAAGATGGAGAAATAGATATAGATTATAGAACAAATATAGATGGAATCAACAATAATGATAAAGAAAAAAAGGCTAATCAGGTTGCCGCAGAAATACTTATGCCAAAAGATGAATTTATAAAAAAATTTAACGAAATTAAACTTACTACGAAGTTGCAAATAGTTGTTGTAGTTAATTTGTCATATTATTTTAAAGTATCAGAAGAGGCTGTTAGCTTCAGGATGAATAAACTTCATTTAAAAGTATGACAACAACAAAAGAATTAGGAGCAAAAATGGCTCTTTTAGAAAAAGAAATGTCAAAAAAAGTTTTGAGTGAAGATGACTTACAGGCAATTAAAAATGATTTAATTAACACACTTAGTAGCTCTATAAATCAAATTTCAACAGATATAGAAAAATCTGTTTCCAATTCTTTAATTAATTGGGTCGCTCAGAGATTAATTATAATAATTTTATCTAGCTTTGTTTTAATAGGCTCTATGTCTTATTATTTTTTATCGCAAAATAATGATATTCAAAATCTAAAAATTGAAAATCAGAAAGTTAATAATGAGTGTCAAAATAAAATTAATGATTTCACTTTTATAAAAAAAATTGAATTAAAAGAGTCCAAAAAATAATCATAACATTTATTATATCAAAAATTGATAAATTCGTTATCTCAAAAAATACTCGCAATATACAACAAATATTTTGATCAATACTTTGTTTTAATGCCCTTTTTTATTTGCATCGGCGTTATTATTTTTGTATGCTTGCCGTTTTCGGCTCCCATCAGTCTAACGATTGTATTGATATGTGTGATATTATTTATATATTTATTTTGCAACTATTTATGGCGTATTTTTTTTATGCCAATTTTAATGATTGTATTTGGTATTTTTATTGCTAATTTTAATTCATATCTTGCAAATGAAAAAAATAACAGTTGCTTTATGGCAAAAAATATGCCAATTACGGCACAAATTGATCGCATTGTTTATGGTGCAAAATCATATGTTTTTGGTAGAGTTATCAACATCAAAACTATGCCTGCAAATTGCAAAGTTAAAATTAAAGATTTAGATATAAATGATATAAAAGCTGGTGATAAAATTAGTTTTGTTGGATCAATTTATGGGGCAGCAAAGCCAGTTTATCCAAGAATTGATAGGGTTTTTATTGAAAAACTTGGTGGCAAAACATTTGTTGCCAAAGTAAAAAGCGATACCAAAATTATCAAATTAGCAAATATTGGTCTTTTTGATAAAATAAGAAATAATATTGCAAAAAAAATTGATATTTTAAGCGAACATGGAACAAAATCTGGGTATGGAATTGTAGCTGCTTTAACCATTGGAAACACTGGTTTTATTGACGAAGCTGTGCTTGATAATATTCGTAAATCTGGATTTGCACATTTACTTGCAATTTCTGGCTTACATCTTGGTATAATTATAAGTTTGGTTTTTATTTCTGTGCGTTGGTTTCTTAGTTGCATACCTTATATTTGCTTGCATTTTAATACAAAAAAAATTGCAGCAGTTATTGCAATTCTGGTAAGCTTTTGTTATTTACAAATTGCAAATGGGTCTATTTCGGTGCAAAGATCATTTATCATGTGCGGACTTTTGCTAGCTGGGGTTATATTAGATCGCAAAGCAATAATGCTAAGAATATGGGGGGTTGCACTGTTTTATGTGGTAATTTTTATGCCAGATAAAATCTTTATGCCATCGATGCAAATGTCTTTTGTTGCAACTTTTACTTTAATTGCAGTTTATCAAAAATTTACAAAAAAAGATAATACGATGCTTTTAACAAACAAAAATGGATTATTATTTTATATTTTTACCATATTTTTATCCTCATTTATTGCAGGTTTTACAACGATGTTCTATGAAGCATATCACTTTGGACAATGGTCAATGATTGGTCTAATTTCAAACGAAATGGCAATTCCAGTGACCGAATTTTTGTTGCTGCCATTATCGATGTTAGCAATTGTTTTTAATGGAACTTTTATTGGCGATTGGCTATATTTTGTGGCAGGTTTTTTAGGTGATGTTTTGGTTTGGCTTGCTAATTTTTTTGCCAATCAAAAATTTAGCTATATTTTATTAAAAGCTATGCCACCATCTGCTATTTTTATTATAACAGTTGGCTTATATATTATTTTTATTACATTAAATAGGTGGTCTATAATTGGCGCTTTTTTAGTAACAATAGGTATGATAATTCATTTTTTTGCCCCAAAACCAATATTTTTTATTGATGGTCGTGCTGACAAAATTGTTTATTTAGCCAGCGATGATAAATATTATGTAAATAAAATAATTGAAAATAACTATGTAAAAAGGATTTTATCACAAGAATTAGCTCAAAAAGATTTTACCGTTTCTGATAAAAATTTTGTTTGCAACGACGGATTATGCAAATATTCTGGTAAAAAAGAAATTTGTATTTTACAAGCAAATATCAATCGGGTATCATCGGCAAAAAGTATTTGCCCAGATGCAGAAATAATTTTTGATTTACGCAAAAATGCTATAAAAGGAGAAAAAATTATAACCGCAAAAGAGTTATATAAAAACGGATCATTTATTATTAAATAGTGTGTCGATTTTTTTCTTTAAATCAATCAAATCACCATCTTTTGGGTGCTTATTGCTAATATAATAATATTTATCAAGAATATCAAAATCTTTAAGCATTCCTTGCATTATTTCTTTGCTGGCAACCAATTCTTTTGGGTTTAATTTATCAATTTTAGTAAAGACAATCGAAATTGGTCTATTGTATTGCATCATCAAATTAAGGGCATCTAAATCAGTTTGCATAAAGCCAATTCTTATATCAATAAGAACAAAAATCATTCTTAGTTGTTCTCGATCAATCAAATAATTTGGTATTAATTCTGTCCATTTTCGTTGTAATTCTGCTGGTGTTTTTGCAAAACCATAACCTGGTAAATCGATAAATCCTGTTTTATGATATTGATCAGCAAAAACATTTATAGTTACAGTTTTGCCAGGTTTTTTTGATGTAAAACAAATTTTTTTATTTACTAAAATATTAATTAAACTTGATTTTCCAACATTCGATCTGCCAATAAAAGCTACTTCATTATGAATATTTGGAAGCGATTTAATATCCGCATGACTTGAAATATAATTAATTTCCATTTGTTAATTTTGTTAATTTTAGTTTAACAATTTTATTGCTATCTGTTTTTTCAATATTTATATTATATCCGCTTAATTTAAAATTTTCATTTTCTTCTGGGATTCTTTCAAAAATATTAAGTATCAAGCCTGCCATTGTTGTAGCAATTTCGTCATCAAAATCTGCATCGAATCTCTTATTAAAATCTCTAACTGGATAATCACCTTCGGCTAATATTGAGCCATCAGCAAATTCTATAATATCATTATTTTCTATATCGTGTTCATCAGAAATTTCACCAACAATTTCTTCTAACAAATCTTCAAAAGTAACCAAACCCATAACTCCACCGTATTCGTCAACGACAAAAACCATATGAGTTTTAAGTCTTCGAAACTCTGATAATTGTGTTTTTAAATTTGTTTTATATGGTACAAAAACTGGCTTATTTAAAATTAACCTCAAATCAATTTTTTCAACATCTCCACCAACTTTATTTAATGCTACAAAAAAATCTCTAATATGCAAAAATCCGATAATTTTATCTGGTTTTTCGTCATAAAATGGAATTCTACTAAATTTTGATGTTGAAATTTGAGCAAAAATATCTTTTATATCATCGCAAATATCAATTGCAAAAATCTCATTTCTGTGGCACATAATTCCCTCTACATCGTTTTCACTAAGCTCTAAAACTGCATGCAACATATCTTTGTCGTCTTTTATCATTCTTCCTTGTTCGTGCCTCATTTGAACAACATTTTTTATTTCTTCGTGAGGTGGTATATGAATTTTTCCACTAATTTTTATACCAATAATCCTAAACACAACACGATTAAAAAATCCAGTAAATTGTATAAATGGAGTCAATAAAATCATAAAAACATTAAAAATCGGCGTAATAGCAACCGCGATATTTTCGGCATTATTTAACGCAATTGCTTTTGGTAAAATTTCTCCAAACAAAAAAATCATTGTTGTTGCAAAAAATGTTGCTATAATAATTTCAAAGCCAGCACCATTATCCATATTGCCAAATAGCTCAATAGTTATAACAGTTATCAATGATGATGCTAAAACATTACATAAATTATCAGCCAACAAAGCTGTTGCAATAATTCCATTTTTATCTTCGAGCAATTTTAATGTTTTATGTGCGTTTTTATTACCTTTTGCAGCAATCTCATACAATTTATCCTCTGATGACGAAATAAAGCTAGTTTCGGTAGCAGAAAAAAAGGCTGATAATAGTAGACTTAAAAATAACGCAAAAAGGAGTATTATCATAAATTATAAAATAATTTAGATAACAAGAATAAATCTTTGGGGGGATAGTCTGAATTGTTCAACACAATACAAATAATTAAATTAAGCTGCAACAACTTGACCAAAACGAATTTTTGTTTTAACAACCAAACGACTTACTTTACGAGATGTAGATTTTTGACCAATAATATTTTTTCTTGCAGCACGCATAGCAACACTTTCGTATTGACGGATTGCAGCAAAAACATCATCTGCAGTAGCAGTAACTTCGGCAGCTTTTGCAACAGCCTTTTTATAAAAAGTAGACACAGCACTCTTAATTGATTTATTGTGAGCACGAGCTAGTTCATCTTTTTTAACATTACTACCCATTTTTTATAGAAAAAATTAAATTACATTACACTAAGATTAAATGCTTTTTTTAAAAGTCAATAAAATTTATTAAAATTATACATAAATATTAAAAACAATAAAATATCAATACCTAAAAGCCGAAGGTTTTTATTTTTTTAGAAGATTCTCCTGAAGGATCATAAGATGATGACTTTCTTTTTCTTCCGTCTTCGTCATTAGTCAAGTTTATTTGTTCTGGGTCTTCGGGGTTGGGTCTTCTATTATCAAGAGCGTTATTAACTTCAATTTCTGTATGATGCCCCCTTGAACCACATAAATAAACTCGACACAACTCTTCTATTTGAAGTTTAGTTGGAATTTCGCCTATATATGGATTTTCCTTTGTTTTTTTTAATATATTATCCCATAAATTCATAATTCTAATAGCAGTTCCGCTTGGACCAGCACATGTTTCTTTGTTGAGAAAAATAGTGTTTAATGAATTTTTATCAACTGGATTTTGAATTTTATTTAAAATCGAGTATGAGTCTTCAAGGTTTTTAAAAGGCTTATATTTATTTTCAATATATTTTTTAACTATTTCAATAGATTCTGTACTCGGTGCAATAGGAGTTAAAGCACCTCTACCAGTTTGATGTTGCCTATATTGTGACCCAAAAGGATTTTGTAGCCAATCAGACTCTGGAAAATTATCTCTAAAATATTTTTCATCTTCAATATCCGTTGAGCGACTCCAATCGCCACCTAAAGCTTTAAAAAATCCTTTAGATATAGAATGTTTATTTTCTGTATCAATAGGATACTCTATTTCTTTTATTTTATTCCATATATCAGATATATCATCTGAATCTAAAAGTGGGCTAAAATCAATCAGATATATCTTTTTTATGTCTTTTATAAAATTAGATATGCTATCTTTAAAAATACCATCTCTGCGATTTTGCCAAGCTTCTTTTAGGTTTCCTTGAGTTTCTTCTTGCATATCATCAAATAATGATGTATAACCACTTACAGAATAGCTTGTTAAAGGTCTTTTAGAGTCTAATGCATCATTTTTATCTGCATAACTATTGTATATATTGGTCCCATAAGAAGGATCTAGCATGGGAAGAACATTACTTTGGCTTTGCAACTTTATATTTGATGGCTCATTAAATTCATATTTTTCTTTTAATTCTTGATTTAAATAACATGGAGAAGAAAGAATGCTCATACAAGAATCGATTGAGAAATTATCGATATTACTTTTTATAATATCAATATCACTGAGCCCCGGATTTTGTTCTTTTAAGAGATGTATCATAAGAGAGCCTGAATCTTCTTTTGATCCGGTTAAGTTAAATGGAATTTCTGTTGCCAATAAAACTTTTACCGCATTTCTAGCGGTCTCCAGCATTTTAGGGGTGGGGATAATTTTCTTGTCCTTATTTCTTGTGGTTTTTGTTGAGCCAGATAAAAAGTTTGATGTCTTATTATATGTAGCATTATTTAAGGTTGTTGGTTTTGGTTTTGAATTAAGAACAGTTGAATTTTCTAAAAAATCAATTTTTTCAAAAACACCCTTTTGATAAGAAGAAACATATATATCTTTATTTAATTCACTCTTTATCTTATTTAAAATTGTTTCTTTTTCAGTTTGATTTAGCTCTATACCATTGTTGTGATTAAGAATACCATTTTTTGCATCAATAAATTCTTTTATAAGATAATGCTCTAATCCTTCACGTTGTATTTCTTTAAGTAATTTATGGCGTAAAGCCGTAAAATTTATAGCATCTTTATGGGCAGATGTAAAGGCTTTATGGTTCGCTTTACGGGACTCCTCATTATCATTTTTATTATTAATATGCCCTATTTCTACTGACCTAATCTCCCACGGAAATAAACGACCAGTAAACTCATTGTGCCTAAGACCATTTTGTATATATTGGGTATAATGAGATATAATTTCGGCTCTCATGGCGTTATATAGATCGTCGCCAATAACATCAAAATATTTTTTATCTACATCCTCAATAGGTGCAATTTTTCCATATAAATCATCATCCTCAGAAGAAGAATCTAAATAATCTTGATATTTTTTGCAAGCCTTTATTGTTGCTGGTGATAAATTAGCTTTGTTTGATCTATTAAGAAATTCTGCATATTTTTTGTGTGATTCAAAGATTTTATCTTGTTTTTCTTTTGCAATACCTTTACCAGACTCTTTTACCACATATGCAAGTAAATCTAAGCCTTTTTGTGGAATTGCATCTTTTATATTTTCTATAAGTTCATAACCTTTTTGATACAATTGATTGCCTTGTAGCTTCTCGTGCAAACATAATTGGGTATATTTTCCATACATATTATTACTATTGAGGGCATTTTTATCCCAATTATCTTCTAGATGCTTTCCAAATTCCACAGAACGCTTAAATAAATTTTCTTTAATTCCGCTATCCTCTAAATTATATTGATCTATTAAAGCTGAGGTTCTACAGCTATGTAGACTTGCTGGGCACATTAACACAATTGTGGTGCCAGTTCTTGATAATGTTTCTTCTTTTGTCGGGTTATAAATAAGATTTCTTTTGTTGGCCCATTTATTTTCGATATCATCCATTGCAGAAATTGATGAAAATTTTACTTTGTCAGGAATAACTGCAGTTGATGATGTTGTAAGTATATTATCTTGTGGTCTATTATTTGATAATACATCAAATTCATCTTGTGGCAAACGACTATAAGTCCTGATAATAAACATACCTTCTGGAAAAAGGGTTTTATCTTTAGCAGATTTATTCATATTAAAAATTATAATAACATAAGCAAAATGTTCTAGGCGAATTTTAATACCCCCTCTTATATAATTAGACCTATCAAATTTAAATACAATCAAAATTATTAATTATCAACCAGCCTAACTCCCCTATCCAATGCTTTTTTTAAATACGAGCCCGTAACGCTATTTGGATTGGCAGCCACCTCTTCTGGCGTTCCCTCGGCAACGACATATCCGCCTTTCATATAATATTCGGTGTGTGTTCATTCTCTGTTTCATGCAGCCTGACATATGTTCTCTTTTTTGCTGTATAATTTTCCATTTCTATTCTCGTTTGTGCAGATAACATATTAGTTAGAATAGATTTGTTGTTACTTATGCAGTCTATTATTAAATCATTATTTTCAATAATATTTTTAATATGATTTTGATTGTTAAGATCTATATTTATATCCAATTCGCTTAATTCTTGCACAACTTTTAATATATTAAAATAATTAATGTGTGTGTTTTGTTTTAAATCCTTTTTATTTTCATAGCTATCAAACATTTTGGTTAAAAAATCTTTTTTCCGCAATATATATAATTCTTTATATTTGTTTATATATTTATCTTCATCATATTCGCGATATAATTTCCTATCTTCTTTGGTTTTAGGGAATTGTTTTGTTAATATATCTTGCATCCGTGTATCATTATCAAATATATTTTTAAAATATTTGCTTTGTTCATGATAATAACAGAATATTTGGTATTGTAAATTATTATTTTTTTGATAAAAATCAACAACATTAACACCCTTTTGATACAGATTGGATTTATTTATTTTTTGTGGATATAATGAATCTAAGGCATGAATCAACGGATTATGTAAAAACTTTTTTTTACCAACAGTAACAATAGTTTTTATTCCAGATAAAGACATTCCCCTAACACCTCTGCCAAGAGATTGAACATTCTGATCGGCAAATGCAGTAGATGAAAATTTATTATCGTATCCTGTGTCAAATTCTGGTGTTAATATCGACGACCCACCAAACATTTTACTGGCATTTATTATGGCTTGTTTATCTGTAATTGGATAACCATCATTATAATTTATAACAGATGGTATATTGCGAACAAATTTATCAATATTGTCTATAAATTTATCAATATCTTTACCGATATTACTTACAATATAATTAAATTCTAATTTCTTTGATTTTAACTCATTATCTTCAAAAATAAGAGATAATGCAGAATTCATATCTAATATTAAATTGTCTTTATGTTTATTCAAATCCTGTGTAATAAAATCTGGAATTTCATTTAATTCATAGCCATTAATAACAGGATATTTCAAATGTTCATTTAATTTATCAACCTTATTTTCCCTTTCTGCAATATAATAACACAATTGATACAACATTGTATTTGCCTGTGCTTCTTTTAATTTTTTTATGCTAAAATTTTTACTTTTTGGTACATTGTCACCCAAAAAATCTTGTTTTTCAATATTATTTTTACTTGTTGGTACATTACCACCCAAAAAATCTATTTTGTATGCTTTTGTTAAGTAATATAAATCACCTCTTTGTTCTGTATATTGTTTTCTTAAATTTACTGGAATTGTATATATGTCAACTGGTCTCTCACCTGCAAGCATCTCTTTTAGCTCAGACAATCTTTTCTTTTTTTCCTGCAATACATATTGTTCTAAATTTCGTCCAGATTTGTCAGAAACAACAAGTTCTGATGCTTCTTTTGGATTATTTGCATAGTATGCTAATTTTTCTGCGATATGACTAGGCAGGTTTGCAACAGAGATAAATGGTAAATTACTATTTGAAATAATTGCTTTACTAATAAAATTTTCAATACTTAATAATTCTGCTTTTTCGTTACCTTCGCCAATGCTAAGACCTGGTAATATTATACGAGGTTTATAGACATCTTTAAGCATTTTTGCAACAACCAAATCATCGCCATGATTAATATTTACACTACCATATTGCACATTGGTATGACCAGTATCTTTGGCTATATCGTTACGAGAAATTTCATATGTATCATCTTTGTCAATTTTGCTTGTCACTTCGCCTAATTCTGGTGTTGCAGTCATTAATATTTTTTCTTTACCTGACAAAGCATTAAACTGTTTTTTTGTAACCAAGTGGGCTTCGTCAATTATTAGAGTTTTTTCTAATAATTCATCATTTGCGTTATTTTGTTTAACAAAATTATTATAACCATCAACCGTAAAAACTAATACAACATCCTGTGGTGGTGATATTTTATATGTATAAAAATCTTGTGATGCTTCATCTAATGCGTTATATTTATTATTAATATCTAAACTTTTCTCTTTTAATTTATCAAATAATAGTTCAACATTTGAGCTATTATTTTCTTCACTATATCCCACTGACTCAATATCATTTTCCTTAAATAACAGATCAAAATATTTTTTATTTTGTTTATAAAGATGAGAATATTGTTGTGTACCCTGATCATGCTTGACATTATCAATAACATATTTTGATAAAGTAATCTTAAAAGTTTGATCATCGCCTTGTATTTTATCTGAAACTGTAATAACTTTTTTATTATTGAGTTCTTTTTTATAAAAATTCAATGTATTACCAAGTACCTCATCATTTGTACATAATACAACATAAGATTTCTTTTTTCTGAAAAAGACATTAATTTGGCAGCAATATATGTTTTTCCAGCTCCAGTTGGAGCAATGAGTAATTTTGTACCCTCTTCTTTTGCTATAAATTTTAATGCATTTTTTTGATATGGATATAATCCTAATGTATCATTACCACTATTCATTTTTAAAATTATATTACAACATAATTATATAATTTTTTTTAAATGCTCGTTTTGGTTGTTTTTTTATATGACCTATATAAGATATTTATTTAAATTTATCAACCAGCTCTAACGCCCCTATCCAATGCTTTTTTTAAATACGAGCCCGTAACGCTTTTTGGATTGGCAGCCACCTCTTCTGGCGTTCCCTCAGCGACGACATATCCGCCTTTCATACCATTGCTTATTTTAATGTTTTAAAATATTATAATTCAAATCTTTAACCGAATAAACCATATCCAGTTTTTGCAAATATGGCCTATTTTGATATATTTCATCGGCAACAAAAATATATGTTCCATGTTGGACAATTGTTTTTGCTTTTTCTTCGTTCAAATCCAGACCCAATGTAATTTCTATCATAACATCTATTTTACTTGTAATTGCGGTTTTTATAAACTGTTTATATCTTTCTCGCAAAGTTCTTTTTGCACCAATTCCAAAAGTTCTGCCTTCAATTTCAAAAAAACAATCAAATTCTGTGCTTTTATCATTTTTATCGTGAGTTTTTGTAATATTATTAATGCCATTTTTACTCAAAACAGATAATATTCTGCTTTCATAATTTGATCCAGAATCGGAAGTTATAGATTGATTAAGGCTTTCTGAAAACATTAACATAAAAATTTGATTTGGCTCTAAACCTTTCTTTTTAAATTTAATTGCTAAATCTGAAAGATTTTTTATAAAATCAAAAGCATTTTCTGACATAAAATTAATTTCTGCTTTTTCTATTTTATCAAAAAACAATAAAGATAATAATGCCCCGCTAACTCTCGTATTGTATGGCTTTATTATTGAAATTCTATCATATGCAAGCGATAATGGATTAATGTGGGATAATTTTTCAATATCAGTGCTTTCTATAATTTTAGCTTCTTGTAATAAAAGATTTTTTATACTAAACAATTTAATGCTAAATAAAAATAATTCAGTATCAAGATTGTTATCAAATCTACTTATAATATCTTCCAGTTGTTCTAATTTTTTATTAGTTTTGAATATTTTACGAAGACTATCTGAAAATAAAACAAAATCATGACTAAATAAATTATATTCTTCAATAATTTTTGTAATTTCTTTGTTTTGTGGTGATAATTTTACTGTATATTTTAAAAAGAAATAAAATTGTAAATTAATATCAATTTTTTCTTTATTGATTTGCAATTTTTCTATTTTCATAATATACATTAAATAAATCAATTTCTGGTTTTTTTAGTGGTAAGTCTAATGCTATTTTAATCTGCTCGGCAATAGCTTTAATAACTGGCACTGCAACACTATTGCCAAATTGCTTATAAGCCTGATTATCGCTGACAGGAATTATAAAATTTTCAGGAAATCCCTGTAATCTTGCAGCCTCTCGTGGTGTTAATTTGCGAGGATTTTTATCTTTTTGTTCTATTAAAATTTCAGACCCATCTTTGTAATATCGTGCCGAAATTGTGCTTGTATAAGATGAATTTTGATTAAAAATAGAATAGCCAAAGCCATTACCTTTTGCTAAATGCTCTTGTTTTCTTTTTTGATGACCCGCCCACAACCTATCGGAAAGTGTATATTTATCTTCAACTTTTGTTTCCAAAATATCACCAAGCTTAATATCGTTTTTTGGTGGCACAGGAAAAGAAAAATCAATATTTTCTAAAAATCCAACAATATATATTCGTTCTCTATTTTGGGGCACACCAAAATTTTTAGCATTTAAAATTGTAGAATACAAATTATATCCCATATCCGTTAATGTATTTTCTATTGTTTTAAATGTATTACCACCATTATGACCCTTTAAACCTTTAACATTTTCTAAAAAAATAATTTTTGGTTTGTGGTGTTTGATAATTCTTGCAATATCGAAAAATAAAGTTCCGCGAGTGTCTTCAAAACCTTGTTTTAAACCAGCATTAGAAAAAGGCTGACAAGGAAATCCGCCAAGCAAAATATCAAAATTTGGAATATCATTTTCGTTTATTTGTGTTATATCTCCATTTGGCTTATGTCCAAAATTTGCTTCATATGTTATTTGAGAATATTTATCCCACTCAGATGAAAATAAACATTCGCCAAAATAATCCTGAAAGCCCATTCTTATCCCTCCAATACCAGCAAATAAATCTATAAATTTTAAATCTCTACCAATCATATTACCCAGCTCTAACGCCCCTATCCAATGCTTTTTTTAAATAAGAACCTGTTACACTATTTGGATTGGCAGCCACCTCTTCTGGCGTTCCCTCGGCAACGACATAACCA
>CAMCQG010000031.1 GCA_945876965.1 Rickettsia typhi | reverse complement strand
ATTTCAACCAGTGTGAAGGCTGATTTTTGTGTTATTTTATACCCCCCCTAATATTTTTTGCATTTTTTTAGACATTAATTGCTGGTAAAGTTAATTTATAATAAATATCTGTGGTTGTATAAATACTATTGTCAATTGTTTTGAAAATTTTATTTTGTTAAAAGAGAACCTCTCCCTGATTTTGTAAAACAAAATACGATCCTCCCTCAAGGGGCGGGTTAAAGGCTAGGTTAAAGCTTAACCCTACCCTTGATCTGGGAGCTAAGATTACGCAATAAATCTGGTGGGAGATCTCTTGAGAAAAGCAAAAACAGCCCCACCTAATTCCAGCCACAATCTTAAAATTTTATTTTGCATTGTTGGATGTTTAATAAACTAGCCAAATTTACCAGTTATATAATCCTTTGTTTTTGAATTATCTGGATTATTAAATATTTTTTCTGTTGTATCATATTCTATAATTTTACCATCATTAATAAATACAGTTTTATCGGAAACCCTAGCTGCTTGTTGCATAGAATGGGTAACAATAATAACGGCGTACTGTTGTTTTAATTCTTTAATTAAAACTTCAACTTTTGCGGTTGCAACAGGATCAAGTGCCGAACAAGGTTCGTCCATCAAAATAACCTCTGGTTTGATAGCAATTGTTCTTGCTATACATAATCGTTGTTGTTGCCCACCAGAAAGCCCATCAGCATCTTCGTATAATCTATCTTTTACCTCGTCCCAAAGCCCTGTTTTTTGCAAAGATTCCTCTACAATATTAGCTAAATCTGCTTTATTTTTATGTATTTTATGCAACTTAACACCATATGCAACATTTTCAAAAATAGAAAACGGAAAAACAACAGGCTTTTGAAACACCATTCCAACTTTTTTACGCAAATCTAAAACATTATGTGTTGGCAAATAAATATCCTGATCGTCAACAAAAATATTGCCACCAATTGTACATTTTTCAATCGTATCATTTAATCTATTGAAACACCGCAAAAGACTAGATTTTCCACACCCAGATGCACCAATAAAAGCAACAACTGTTTTAAATGGTATTTCCAAATTAACATCAAATAAAACTTGTTTTTTACCATAATTAACTGATAAATTTTGTGTACGAATTACTATATCTTGTGTTGTTTGTGGCATAATTAAATTGACTTATATTGATTAATTTTAATAACCATAGCAAGACCTATGGATGAAACAGCTATGCCAACAACAATTGCAGTTAGCATTAAAACATGTGGCACAGGATTTACATAATTTACTACATTTTTTGTTAAAATTGGTTCTATAAAATTACCTTTTTTAAACCCAGCAGCAACATAAAGCATAATAACAGATGTTTGCATTAAACCCAAAAAAATGAGTTTTTTTATTTTATTTTGCATAGCAATAACACCAAATAAACCAACACAAAACAATGCAAATATAGATATATATATGATATTGTGCATAATCATCAAAAAAACTTAACAACATCCGTTATAAGCAACTTTTTTTATAAACAAGAATTATTTTGAAAATTGCTTGACAATAAATATTGATACACCAGTATGACAATATATTTATTAATAAAAAAATATGACAAATATAGATAAAGTTTATGAAAATTTGAATAAATTTACAAAAAACGAAATACAAGATTTTTTTGAAGCATTTTTTACCAAAATGGAATTAAAAAACCTAGAAGACAGAATAGCAATTGCTAATTGTTTATCCAGTGGTATGACGCAGGCTAAAATTTGCGAACAACTTAATGTAAGTGCATCCAAAGTAACCGCAGGATCAAAAGAATATCAATACGGAAAAGGAAAGATTATTTTTGATAAAATATCTAAATTATGATGAAATATATTTTAATAAGTTTTATAATTATGTTTACTGCAAATGCTATAAATCCAATTGCCAACGAAAATGATGATATAGAAAAATATCAAAACGAAATGAATGAACTGATGCAAGAAAAAAAATACAACAAAAATGATTATATTATTTTGATAGATTTTTCCGATGTAATGAAAAATGTAGGAATTGGTCTTGAAAATAAAGCTTTAATAGAGAATTTTAAAACAATCCCAGAACAAGATAGATATATTTGCAAATTAAAAAATGAAACCTTAAAAAACGAGCTATCAAAAGAAAAGCCAAATCAAAAAATAATATCACAAAATTTAGCAGAATGTGGAAATATAGAATTACCAAAAGATAAAGCAAATATTACAATTATGTTTGCATATGGTTTTTCTCCTGGATTTCCAAATAATAAATATATAGAAAAATTAAAATTAACAAAAGAACCTTCAAAAGAGGATTATGAAAAATTAGCAATGATAAATTTAGATGAAGCAACTTTGGTTAAAATGAATATTGATAATTTTGCTAACACTTTACATAATATAATTAAAGAATTAAACATAAAAAATGATTTATCTAATATAAATTTAGACTTTTTTTTAATTTCATGTGGCGTTGGCGAAAAATCTGCATCTTATTATTATGATAAAAAAGGTGAAATTGTTGTGGGCAAAAATAGCTTTGCAGATGAGGTTGCCAAAGCTTTATCAAAAAAAATTAAGCTTGATCATCGATTAGAGTTAAAAATTAAAAATATAACAGTGACAGGATCGCAAGCTTCAAAAAACTATAATAGCCACCCAAAAGATATTGTTGATAGAATGAAAAATGATAATGTAAAATTTCCTGAAGATTTTTTTACGGTGGCAACAAATATTTTACCAAATAGTTCATTTTACGGTACACCAATATCGGAGCAGGCAATTTTTAAAGAATATAAAGGTTATTACCCAGAAGAGCAAATGAAAAATATTGCGAATAAAATTAATAATAATGAAAAATTAGATAACACAAGGAGCAATAATAAATATTATATTGGTTTTGTTAGTGATAAAAACAAAGCACAACTAGATAATTCGCACTATGGCGCTGAGCCAAGTATTGTTGGCAAAGGTAGTGATTATTTTATTTCAATAAAAGTTAATACGGTGAAGCCAGCCCCAAAAAGAGATGGAAATAGTTTTATGGTAATGTAGGAAATTTTAAAAACCCAAAGGAAGTTATTATAATACTTTGAAAAATATATCCAAATTAAGATCCAATACATGAATAAACGGAAACGATCCGCTTGGTCCACCAAAGGCAGATGAGGCAACTTTATAGCCCATTTTTAACTGCATTGCCATGTCGTCACTTATTCTATATGTAAAGCCGCCAGCTATACCTACTGTTCCGCCGACACTAACTTTGCTTATATCGCTTGATGGTCCAGTTGTAACAGAATTTACGGTATATCCGCTTGCAGAATCGGATAATGTTGTGTTGAAAATAACCAAACCTCCTCCGGCACCAACAAAGAGCATAATTGGTAATATTTTTGCATCCATATATCCATACATATAATATTGCAAAAAAAATGTTTGCATTACAACATTTGGTGCGGTATACGAACTATTGTTTATTGTTAAAATTGTAGAGCCCGAAGGTATTGAATAGTTATTATTCAAAAAAGATAAAGATATTTCGTGTCTTAATGGCAAAGATAGCTGTATATATCCTGCTGTTAAAGTTATTTCTGGTAAGCTTATAGGTATTGTGGCCGTTTGATTGTTGGCAACCTTTTGAATAGCCACGGTTGCACTATCGTCAACATATGTTTGTCCAACATTTGTAAGGCCATATACTGGTATACCAAGACCCGCACCAAGATAAAAAGAGCCAACTGATGGCTTTCTAAGTTTTGGTCTGCCAAGTATAGTCTTATTTAGCTTTTCAAACATTGCAAACGCATCTGTCGTTGCAAAGCATAGCAAAAATAACAGTATTTTCATATAAAAACATTTTACTAACAACACAGTTATAAGCTATTTATTATAATCAATAATATTATTTTTATTCAACGTCTTTTTAAAATTTGTTCTTGTTGTATAAATTATACAAAATAATTGACAAGTTATTACTCTACACCGTTTGCAACCTCCATGCTGTGCATTGTTTTTATATATTCTTGCACACGATCAACATAAAGTTGCGATGCTAAATTGTTAAATTTACCAGCAGCCTTAAATGCAATAGGAATTGACAAATAATCTTTACCGGCGCGAGGATCTTTACCTAACACTAAGAATGTTCCATCAAAATTACGAAGTTCATTGTTTAATAAATCGATTGATATTTTTAAAACACTTGACACGCCAGGGGCTTTTGCGGCAATTCCATTTGTTGTTATAATTCCATTTTCTAAAATAATATCACCACCTGTATTTTGAAAAAACATTTTTTTACCGCCATCTAAAATTTTGTTAATATCAAGAGACCCGTGTTTTGGAGAAGTAATAAGTCTACTACTTAATGTAGCAAAATCTAAATATGGCCAATACATATTTTGTATTTTTGTTGTCATTGTTCCACGAGAAGAAAACAATATATCATATATGCTGTTTCCCGATGCTGTAAAATCGCCATCAAAAGATATTTTACCTGTTGCAATGTTTGGTTTGCTTAAAAAAGAATCTAATAAATAAGATAAATCTAAATCTGAGAGCCTGACACTTAAAACGGAATCGGATATTTTTTTATTCTTAAAATCGCCCCCAAAAACAAATGATCCACTCGGCATATCACCGCTTATTTTGTCTATTATAAAGCCATTCCCGATACCTTTTATATATGCAGAAAAATTTTTAATATTAAACACATTTCCAAATACAGATTTGATCTCTATATTTATATCAGAATTTATATTTGTCATATTTGGAAGATAAAATCCTCTTTTCAGATAATCAAAAATACTAATATTGTTCGAAGCAGGAACATCATAAATATTATATAACAAACTATCAAATTCTTTTATGTTCAGCGTGTCAAATGCTAATTTAAATTGCAAAGATGGAACAACCTGTCTTGCATCAGCAGAAAATGATACAAACCCAGTAAATAAATTATTTTGTTTAATATCGCAATCAAGTTCCACTAAATTATTTTGATTTTTAAAATTAATGGACGCAATTATTGCTTGATTATTTATAATTGCATTATTTAAATTTATAGATATATTGGATGGCGGATTATAGTTTGTGTAATTTATTATTTGCTTTAAAAGACCAATATCAGATAAGGCTGTATCATTTTTTATATTTCTTATTTTTGCTATATATTTCCATATTTTTTGCTGCCCAGAGTTATTTAATATGTTATCTATATTTAGCCCATTTATTATCATTGAAATTTGATAATTAGAAAACAAGTAATCATTATTATCTTTTGGTTGCATTATCATGTATGAACCTTTTATATTTTTTGTATCATCTAGATGAACTATAAAATCATTAATACCAATATCTCCATCTAGCCCAAAAGTTATTTCTGCATAACCATTATATGGTATTTTTTTGTTTGTTTCGTTGTCTATGTTTAGTATATCGTTATTGGATAAAATTGTATTTTGTGTAAGATAAATTAGATTGTTTAAATTTTTACCATCAAGATTAACTTTTATTTTTACAGCATTAATTTTTTGTAAAATATCGTTTGACGCCAAACTAAAACTGCCATCATTATCTCCAATTTTGGCATTTAATTTTGTTGGCATAAAGTCTCCTTTTGTGATATTGTAACCAAAAGAAATATCCGATAACGACACAGATTCTCCTATAATTTTTTTAATTTCTAAATCAAAGGTATGATCGAGTCTCATAATACCTTGAAACAAAAAATCGCTAATTGCTAAAAAATTATAACCCTCTTTTTGGCTTACGATTGGGGCGTAATGATCGGTTTTTAATTCATCAAAGTTAATACTAATTTTTGTTGGTTTAGATGGGTCTATTTCGGTATGAATATCTCCGTTTCCATATGAAGTAATTATGTTCCCAAGAGAGCTAACAATGTTATCTTTAATAGAAATATCCCCATTTATTTTAATTGGCATTTTATTTACAATACTTGCTATAAAATCATTATTGTTACCTCTAATCATTGATATAAATTTGCCAAAATCATCACTGTTTAATGTATAGTTTCCAATAATACCTTTGCTGTCTGGTTTTGATTTATCTAGTGAAATATCAAAATTAATATAATCGGAATTTAGACCAGATTTTATTGCTTTACCGGTATTTTTAAATCTTAAGTTAAGTAAAGCTTTGTTGATCAAAAAAGATCCCCCAAATTCTTGTTTTTTATCAGATAGGTAAAAATCCATTTGCTTAATTGTTAATAAATTAGAGCTATAAAATTCAGTACTATCGTCATTTGATTCTGTTTGAGTTTGTTTTTGTAATGCCTCTTTGATATCTATTTTATCCGCATTTAAATCGCCCTGACTACTACCAGCATAGCCACTTATATCGCATAATTCTAGGTTAACTTGAGCGTTATCGATGGAAACACTAATATTTTTTGACGATATTTTTTCTTTTATAAAATCATACAATTCTGCACCATTATTGTTTGTTGATATTATAAAATGACTATCTAAAATTGTTACATTTGCGGTTAAAAAAGAAACATGTATCATTGGAGTAACAACCTGTACGCTTGAATGGCATTTTGCCTCACTGATATTATCATCTTTGCTATATATTTCAACATCTTTTAACTCGTATCGCAATGAAAATAGATTTAAACTGACCCCTCCTTTTATTCTGGCATTAAAACCCACTAACTTTAATTGTTTTTCAATATTTTTTTTGTACCCATCAAGGGGAATTAAGCTTAAATTTGATAATATAATTATTATTAAAAAGCCAACCAAAAGAATTGGAAAAATATTTTTTTTATTCCAAAATGTAGGTTTTTCATTTTCTTCATCGTCTATGGTTATTGTTTCGCCAATATCAGGTCTTTTGATGGTTTTTTTAAAATTAAAAATGTTTTTCATTGTCATAAATCAATCTGATTATCAAATCGAATATAGCATGTAATTTTTATAGTCAATTAAATATATCTTGCAAAATAAAACTTTGATAAAAAGATAAACATAAATTTATTGTTTTTTATTATGTTTTTAGGTCAATTTTCTCCGATAACAATATCTGCTATATTTTTAGCTATAATGGTATCTTTTGTTCCTTTTATTAAAAAAATATCATATAAAATTAATTATTATATCGCCATTGTTTTGTCTTCGTTGGTAACAATTTTTGTGCACTACATTGATTACTCTTTTTTGCCAATATTAGCATTATTTTTACCGCTTATTGCCCTTAATCAAAAAACAAATGATAACATAACTTATGCAGAAACAGAACATTTGTTTCTTTTATTTTTTATGTTAATTGGAACATATCAAATATTTTATGCTACAAATTTTATATCATTTTATATTGGGCTCGAAATGCAATCAATACCTCTTTATATAATAATTTCACTTGTAAACACAAAAAAAGATAAGATATCTGATACAATTAAATATTTTGTTTTAAGTGCCGTATTTTCTGCATTAACATTGCTTGGTATAGCATATCTTTATGGTGCATTTGGATGCTTAGATTTTATAGGAATATCACAAATGTTGCCATCGGCACATAAAAACACAACTATACTTGCTGTATTTGGCACATTTTTGGTTTTAATTGGTAGCTTTTTTAAGCTTACTATGCCACCCTTTCATCTTTTGATTTCGGATATTTATGCTGCCCTTAATTATAGAACGATTGCAGTCTTGTCGGTTATGCCAAAAATTGCCTTTGTTGCCTTAATTATAAATGTTTTACATATCTTTGCGGTTTTGGGGTATGTGCAGTTGATGGAAAGTATGATTTTTGGAATTGCAGTTTGCGGGATTTTTGTTGGATCGATTGGATTGCTGGCTCAAAACAATATTAAAAGATTTATTGCATATAGTGGCATTATTCAGCTTGGATTTGTATTAATGGCTGTTGCTTCTGGTGGTAATATTTCTATCTTTAAATATATAATAAGCAGTAAATCAATAGCATTATTTTATTTGTTTGGCTATTTAATATCATTGTTACCATTTATTGTTATTTTAAATAATATAAATGAAAAATGCACAATAGAATCTTTATCTGGATTAATTAAAAATAATAAAATTATCTGTTATTGTTTATCATTTTCCTTGTTATCATTTGCTGGTATTCCTATTTTTATAGGCTTTGCAACAAAAGTTATGATTTTTGCAAATTTAATTGCCATGTTTAGCATTTGGGCTGCAATTGTTGTTTTAATTCCTATGATTATAGCTCTTTATGCTTATGTTAACTTGATAACAATTATATATTTTGGCGATCAAAAACATGATATCATTACTTTAACAATATCGGAAAAAATTATTGTCTATGGATGTACAATTTGCAATATTGCTGGAATATTTTTTGTTCCACAGATTATTGAATTGTTAAATATATGATGAATATTTTATCTTTATATTTGCTAGTTATACCATCTTTGGCAATATCTTTTGGAATCTTTGGATCATTTGCAATTTGGGAAAAAAACTCATTTTTTGGGCATACTTTTTCACACAGCTTACTATTACCACTATCTATTGCATTGCTTTTTGGTGCCACGGATAATTATTTTATTTTATTCTCTACCATTATCTTTGCAATCGTTTTTGTGTGTATTTTTTATTATCTTGGTAGAAAAAATAGCACTTATTATAGTCAGGATACAATTTTGGTTATAGTTTCATTTTTTTGCATGGCTCTAGCTTTTATAATCAATAGTATTCAGGTTAAAAAAATTGATGTAATGTCGTATCTTTCTGGTGACATATTATTGATAAATAATTTAGATATAGCAATATTTTATATTATTTCAGCTTTTTTAATATTATTTTTATTAAAATTTAATAAAATTCTAATTTTACGCTCAATAAGTACAGATTTGGCAATCTCTACAAATAAAAATACAGATTTAATCTATGTTATATTTTTAGCTATGCAGGCAATTTTTATTGCAATCGCAGCAAGGGCAATCGGAGTTTTATTAATATCTGCAACACTTCTTATGCCGTCAATTTTAGCTCGCTTTTTTTCAAAAAATCCAGTTCAAATGATATTTTTATCTGTTATTGTTGGTTTTATTGTTATGTTTTGTGGTGCCGTTTTGTCGGTTATTATAAATATTCAATTTGCCCCGATTGTTATAGTTTTGTATTGCATTTTTTTATTTATTGCATGTTTAATAAAATAATAAAACAAATTGGCTCAATACCTCTTGATTCGTTTATAGATTTATCCTTGAACGAATTTTATAGCAAAAATAATATTACCGGCAAACAAGGACATTTTATAACATCACCCGAAATATCAAGCGTTTTTGGTGAGATAATTACTATTTTTATAGTTGATTATATATTTAAAAATAATATTAATCAAGCTAGAATTGTTGAGATTGGTGGTGGCAACGGCAAACTTACAACCGATATTATTAATACAATTTTTGCATTAGGATATGCCGATAAAATTAAAGAATTTATCTTTATTGAAAAAAATCGGGCTATGCAAGCTCCGCAAAATACAACCCGTTTGCAAGATATAAACGACATACCAACCGATGTTCCAATTATCATAATTAGTAACGAATTACTGGATGCTTTACCTATAAAACAATTTGTTTTTAAGCAAAATAAATGGTATGAAATTTTAGTTGGTTTGCAAAATAATGCCCTGTGTTTGATGCAATCAAGTGAGCCGGCAAAAATTGAGTTTTGTGGCAAAGAAAACGATATTTTAGAGTTGCCAGTTTTTGGTATGAAGCTTTTTGAAGAAATGTGCCATAAAATTTCTGCGTCATTTGGCACGATACTAACAATCGATTATGGCTTTGAAAAACACAGATTTGGACATACTTTGCAGGCGATACAAAATCATAAAAAGGTTGATTTTTTGCAAAATGCACAACATTGCGATATTACTCATTTGGTGCAATTTGAATTTTTTGAAAAAATAGCAAAAAAATATAAATTAAACACAAAAATATCAACTCAACACGATTTTTTGATACAAAATGGAATATTAACAAGGTGCAACGACCCTTCAACACAAAGGTTAATCGACATAAACGATGGCGGAATGGGTAATTTTTTGGTTATGCAGAATTATTAGAAATAATATTTATTGCAATATATAAACTGCAAATGATAGCCTTTTAGATAATTTTCTTATTGATAATAAAATTTATCGAATAATATGTTGATAATTGATGCTATAATTTATTAAAAAAGAAATGAAAAAAGAAAAAACAATGAATATAGAGGAGGCGTTAAAAGAAGAAGCAAAAAGTGATGAGTCTAATACATTTTCTAAGCAATATAAAATAACACAATATCCAGCAGATAAAAGCTTATTTGAGTTAAATAGAATGTATCAAAACGGAGACTTAATAGTTCCAAGAAATTTTCAAAGAAAATATGTTTGGGACATTAAAAGAGCAAGTACATTAATTGAGTCTTTTTTGCTTGGATTGCCAGTTCCAGGTATTTTTCTGTATCTAACGACAGATCGTAAATATATGATTATTGACGGGCAACAAAGAATACTAAGTATTGCTATGTTTATAAATGGTATTTTTGATGGCAAAGGTTTTGAAAAGAATGATAGTGACGATAAAGGTATTGAGTTTAAATTACAAGATGTCCACGAAGATTGGCAGAAGAATAGGAATACATATAAGAAATTGCTAGATGAAGATAAGAGAAATTTTGATAATTCAATCCTAAGGGCAACAATCGTTCAACAACTTGAACCAGATGATAACGAAAGTATATTTCATATTTTTGAAAGGTTAAATACTGGGGGAGTTAATCTAAATCCAATGCAAATTAGAATGTGTGTTTATAATGGCAAGATGATGGATTTATTATTAGAGTTGAACGCAAAAAAGGAATGGAGAAAAATTATAGGGCAAGAAAATGAAGATATAAATTATTTTGACATAGAATTGATATTGAGAATGTTTGCTTTGCAGGAATATTTTGACGAATATAAATCGCCTATGAAGAAATTCTTAAATGATTATTGTGGAGATCTTAATAGCGATAAATCAAAGCTTCTTAATAACGATAAATCAAAGCTTGATACTTGGGTTGATAAAAAGAGGCAATTATTTGAAAAAGTTGTTAACGATATTTTAAAAATAGACAATAAATTATTGTTTTTTAAAGGTAAAAAATTCAGCTTAACAGTTTTTGATGCAATAGCGGTTGCGTTAATGAAATTGCATAATGATGACGATAAATACACTCTTAAAGATGGAATTAATAAAGATTCCTTTTTGAACAATACCGATTTTGTAGCTTCTATTGATATAAAATACAATACTGCTGGACGAGAGAACATTAAAAAAAGAGTAGAAAAAGCCTTAGATATACTAAAATGATTAATATAATAGATAATAAACTAATATTTAGTCGTCAATATCTAGGTGAAATAAATATTGTGCTATCTAACTTATATGAGGCAAGCAAGGATAAGGATTCATCTAAGTTAGATGAACCAAGCAAGGATAAGGTTGCAATAATGTTGCAAACTTATTTAATAATTAAATTTGTTGCCGAAATTTCACATATAATAAACAACAAATGGTACCCAAAATATTTGAAAAATATACCACATATTCAAAAATATTTTGACGATAGGAAGCTTATTGGCAAAGCTAGTTTAATAGATACGATAATCTTTATATGTGGATACAGTAATGCAGACAGCATATTAAATTTACCAGCATATATATGTGTACAAGAATGGCTTAGGGAGAGGAATGCGGTAGCACATCAATTTGGACACCCATCAAAAACTATTCAAGAGTTTATCAAGCCTAGACAGGATTGCGAAGATTCTATAATAGATATGGCTGAAAAATTACTTAATATAATAGAATTCAAATTAGAAGAGACAAAAAAATAAATTAATTGCAATATAGTTTTATTACCATTTAAATAAATAAAATAATTTTTTTTTGCATGCAAAACATAGTTGATAACGAGATTTTTGATTTAATCAAACAAGAACAACAACGACAACAAAATGGAATTGAGTTGATTGCATCGGAGAATTTTACATCAAAAGCAATAATGCAGGCACAGGGGTCTGTTTTGACAAATAAATATGCAGAAGGGTATCCAAATAAGAGATATTATAACGGTTGCATAAATGTTGATGGAGTGGAACAATTGGCTATTGATAGGGCAAAAGAATTATTTGGTTGCGAATATGTTAATGTGCAGCCGCATTCTGGTGCTAGTGCAAATTTGGCGGTTTTTTATGCATTTTTAGAGGCTGGAGATACAGTTTTGGGGATGGATTTAAATTCTGGGGGGCATTTAACACACGGGTTTAATCGTAATTTTTCGGGAAAATGGTTTAATGCTATAAACTATGGCGTAAATGCGGAAGGTTATATTGATTATGATGAGGTTTTAAAAGTTGCAAAATCAAGTAAGCCAAAGATGATTATTGCTGGAATTTCGGCTTATCCACGGATTTTGGATTGGGCAAAATTTAGAGCAATTGCCGATGAAGTTGGGGCTATTTTAATGTGCGATATGGCTCATGTTGCAGGTTTAGTGGCTGGCGGGGCTTATCCGTCTCCATTGCCATTTGCCGATGTTGTGACAAGCACAACCCACAAAACTATGCGAGGTCCTAGGGGCGGAATGATTTTGTCTAATAATTTAGAAATTGGTAAAAAAATTAATTCGGCTGTTTTTCCGGGTGTTCAAGGCGGCCCATTAATGCATGTAATTGCTGCAAAAGCGATTATGCTAAAAGAGGCACTCGATCCGTCGTTTAAAATTTATGCTAATCAGGTTATAAAAAATGCTAAAATACTCGGTGAAACTCTTGTTAGTCGGGGAGTTAATTTGCTTAGTGGTGGCACAGATTCTCATTTGATAATTGCCGATTTACGCAGCAATGCAGTATCTGGTGCCGATTTATGCACAGCCCTTGAAACTGTTGGAATAACTGCAAATAAAAATTTAATACCAAACGATCCTTTACCATCAACCAAAACTTCTGGCGTTCGTTTTGGCACACCAGCCTGCACAACTCGTGGGTTTAAGGAGGAAGATTTTGTTGTTGTTGGTAATTTAATCGCTGATGTTGTTGATTTTTTAGTTAAGGGCACAAATATAGATCATGTTAAAAATGCGGTTCTTGGGTTAACGGCAAAATATCCATTGAATTATAATTTATCATAATGCTAAAATTTATACTATTTTTCTTGTTTATAAACAGTGCAATAGCACTTACAAAACCTGATGTAATATTTATTTATTGGGATGCGGCAACCGTGCCTACCGATGGCAAACCAATTATTTTAGATAAAAATATTTTATCTAAATATGAATTAAAAGATTTGGAATTAGAGAGTGTTTTAACAAGAAATGTAGATAACGAAGAATCTTTTACTTTGTTGGATTATTTAAAAGAAAATCCGCAAGACTATAAAGAGGTTAAACAAACATATGATAGCATTATGCACAGCATTATGAGTGGATCATTAAATGGTTTAAAATCTGGAGTTATGTTCAGTATGATTACCGCATCTGAGGCCAAAATACAGCAGGTTGTTCTAGTAAATAACACTCAGGATGCACAAGATACAATTTTGCAGGCAAAAAATATTATAAGTTATTTTGACGATGTCTACAAAGAGCTTGATATTCCAGTTAGCTCGTTGCCAAGCAGCAATATGATAAAAATAGACACAACTACCGCAAATACTCAATATAATAAATGCTGGATTATTGCAGGAAATAACGACGAAATAACAACCGGCATTCAATCAAATTGCATTCCATTTTTTGTTGGCGATATATCTATATTAAACCAACTTTATCAAAACATGATAACTGAGAAAAAAATTATACATTTAAATTTTAACGATTTTAATGCTATTTTAACAAAATTTAGATAGTTTGTGAATTATCATTTACAATTTTAAATCAAATAAATTATCAATTTAAAATTGTAAACGATATAAACAAAATAATTAAACAAAATATTACAATTTTGTGATGATTACCAGCAATCAGTATCTCTTAAAACCTGCATAACAAACATCATAACCGCAAAAAATCTTAACATAGAAAACATAAATTAATTAAACAAAATATTATACTCAGATATCATCTTCCAATAAGATCCATATGTATAATTCTTAAATTCTTCTGTGGT
>CAMCQG010000030.1 GCA_945876965.1 Rickettsia typhi | reverse complement strand
TATGCAATTAACGAAGAATTAGCGGAGGCCGTGCAATTAAAAGAAATAACAGGCGTTTTTGTTCATGATGTCGTATTACAATCCCCGGCAAACAAGGCTGATATAAAAAAAGGGGATGTTATTTTGACTATAAACAATACAATAATAACAAAAGACTCGTCAATACCTCAGATAATTTATGATATTAATATTGGAACTGCAATAGAAGTTGAATTATGGCGTTTTGGTAAAAAAATTAAAACAAAAATTATCTTAGAACAACAAAAAGATGAAATAAAAACTGAAAACATATTAACAAATGATAAAAATATAAATTCTAAAATTGGTATAACAGCCAAAGATTTAAATCAAAATATTAGAAAAAAATTAAACATAAGTGACGACATTAATGGCGTTATGATAACTGCTATACAAAATAATATCATATTAGAAAACGATATTTTGCACAAAGGAGATGTTGTTGTTCAGATCAACGAAATGATCACAAAAACAAAAAAATCGTTTAATTCTGCAATACAGGTGATCGATAAAAAAAAATACAAATCTGCTATTTTCTATATTTATAAAAATGGAGAAATTTATCCATTGCCAGTTAAATTTAAATAATCACTTGTATTTAAATTTAATTATATTTATTAATTTATAATTAAATATAATTTTTATGAGAAGAATAGAAACCACAAAACTTAGCAACGGATTATTAATAGCAACTGATTTTGTTCAAGATTTTAACAGTGCCGTAGCAATGTTAGTTTGCAGAACAGGAAGCAGAAACGAAGACGAAACAAATAATGGTGTTTCGCATTTTTTAGAACATATGGCATTTAAGGGTACACAAAAACGAACAGCATTACAAATTGCAGAAGAAATAGAAGCATTGGGAGGAGAAATGAATGCTTATACAAGCAAAGAATCTACTGCTTATTATATAAAATTACTAAAAGATGATATTTCGGTTGCTATTGATGTAATTGCTGATATTATTCAAAATTCAACTTTGCCAACAGAAGAAATTGAAAAAGAACGCGGGGCAATTTTACAAGAAATGGCTATGTATCTAGATGATTCATCTGATGTAAATAGTGATAATTTTCATAAAGTTGCATATTCTGGTAGCACACTTGGCATGAATATTATTGGACCAAAAGAAAATATCGAGCAAATGAAGCGTGAGCAATTCACTGACTACTTAAACAAACAATATCATCAAGAAAATATGATTTTTGGATTTTGCGGAAATATTCCACACGACCAAATTGTTGCAATGTGTGCAGAAAAATTTAATTCACCCGCAAGACCAAATTTATCGACAAAAGCAAAAAATGCAAATTATATTGGTGGAACTATTATAAAGCATAAAAAAGATCTTGAACAAACTCAATTTTTACTTGGATTTAAAGGGTTTTCATATGATAAATCAGAAGAAGATGATTACTATGCTGCGCAAATTATGGCAGATATTTTAGGCGGAGGAATGTCGTCAAGATTGTTTCAGGAGGTTCGCGAAAAAAGAGGTTTAGTTTATACCGTTTCATCGTCAAATGATTCGTATAGCGACACAGGAATGTTTGTTATTCACGCCGGGGTAGATGCAAAAAATATTAACGAATTATGCAAGGTTGTAAAAGAAGAAATTCATAAAATTACACTTGGTGTAACAGATAAAGAGCTTGAAAAAACGGTTAAACAATATAAGGCTGGTTTGCTTATGGCAGTTGAAAGTACAAAATATCGTGCAAGTAAAGTTGCTAACAATTTTTTAATTCACGGTAAATACATAACACCAGAAGAAACTCTTGACAAAGTTATAAAAATTGACAATGAAAAAGTGATGGCAATTATGAAAAAGATTTTGGCAACAGCAAAAGAAAGCAAACCAACGGTTGCAATTTATGGTAATGTTGACGGTAAAATTGATGAGAATTTATTAAATGATTGGATTTAATAATAATTATTTTTTATAATTAATTTATTTTAACATATGTCTAAAATTGCAATTGTTTATCACAGCGGATACGGTCATACAAAAGTTATAGCAGAAAATATTAAACAAGGTATCAAAAGCAACAATGCAACATGCGCAATGTATAGTGCTGATCAATTTGTTGATGGAAAGTCTCCATTATTTGCTGAATTAGAAAAAATGGATGGAATAATTTTTGGTTGCCCAACTTATATGGGGTCGGCATCTGCCGGCTTAAAATCTTTTATGGAAGCTAGCTCTGGTGAATGGTTTCAACAAAAATGGAGAGATAAATTTGCGGCTGGCTTTACTGTTTCTGGTGCTTATAGTGGCGATAAAGAAAATACTTTGGTTCAAATTATGACATTTGCAGCTCAACATTCAATGATTTGGATCACACAGGGAATTGCTTCAACTGGCAAAACCGAGGATGATTTAAATCGCTTGGGTTCTTATATTGGTTTGATGGCACAAGCTGATAATGGTTCACCAGAAATTACACCACCTTTGGGAGATAAAAAAACTGCCGAAGCTTTTGGAAAGCGTATTGCAGAGGTTGTAAATAAAGCTACAAAATAATGCAAAATACATTATTTACCAACGATAATTTGTTTGTTTTGCACGGATTGGATAGTGAATTAGTAAATCTAATTTATATAGATCCATCTTTTAAATTCAAAGAGAATTTATTAAATAAATTAACATTTGTTTCGTAATACAGACTTATTGATTGACTTTTATTTATTTTATAAATTTCTTGTTATGTATTATTATAATATAAACATATGACAAAAATAATATCTTTATTTAATCATAAAGGTGGCGTAAGCAAGACAACAACCACATTCCATTTGGGTTGGAAGTTAGCACAGCTTGGGCAAAAAGTATTAATTGTTGATGCCGATCCGCAATGTAATTTAACAGGATTGACACTTGGAATAGAAGATTACGATAGTTTGTTTAAATTTTATGATAGCAGGCAAAATAATAATATTTACACAGCATTAGCACCAACATTTGGTCTATCTAGCGGTCAAATCGGATACATTGAAGGAATAGATACAAATGCTACTCGTCATAAAAATTTATTTTTAATGGCAGGTCATATTGATTTTTCAAAAATAGATATACAAATTGCAACCGCTTTAACGAGTGCTGGATCTTTACCAATTTTAAAAACTTTTATTAGTGCGATTTATTCTTTGTTAGAAAAAACTGCAAAAAAATCAGATTTTGATATTGTTTTAATAGATATGTCACCAAGTGTTTCCGCAACCAATATGTGCTTATTGATGGGGTCTGATTATTTTATAATACCAACATCTCCAGATTTTTTTTGTTTTCAAGCTATTAATTCTCTAGCATCTGTTTTGCCTAGCTGGTCAAAACAAATGATGCCATTTAAAACTAATGGAACTTTAAATAAAAATAATCCAAAATTATTAGGAATAATATCTCAAAATTATCGAGCATATGGAAAAGAAAGCGATGAAGATCAAAAAAAAATGGCCAAATCATTTGATAAATGGTCGCAAAAAATTAATGAAGCAACAAACAATGTTTTGGTTCCTTCTTTGCAAGATAATAATATGATGATAGATCGGGAATTATTTACAAAATATGTCCAATATGATACCCCGTTTAATCTTGCTAGTATTCAAAATTTTAATAGCTTGATACCAGTTTCTCAGTCGCATTTAAAGCCTATGTACGAACTAAAACAAGAGGATTATAAAGGATGGAATGGTTCAATTTGGGAAAGAGAACAAAATGGAAAAAAAGTTGGTGCAAAAATTAATATTGAAGAATGTAACATAATTTATGATCAATTTTCAAAATCTGTTCTTAATTTAATTAATGCATAATATTATGCAAACTTGCTGGGTTATAACTGCTGATAAAAAAGGGACAATTCATCAAGCGATTGGCATACCCGAAAGGCTTGACATTAAATACGAATTAAAAATTGTAAAACTTAATGGTTTAACAAAATTTTTAGGACACATTTCGCCAAAATTATTGTTTTTTTGTTCGCAAATTAATTTGTTGTCTAGGCAAAAAATGCCAACATTTATTGTAAGCTCTGGGCATGACGGATTAATTGTTGCGGCGGCATTAAAGGCAAGAAAACCTGATTTAATTGTCGTTCATGTTCAAAATCCAAAAGGATTATTAAAATATTTTGATTTGGCGGTAATCCCACAGCATGATAATGTTGCAAAAGCAGCAAACATTATTACAACAAAAATTGGCTTACATCATATAAATGAAATAAAATTACAACAAGAAAAAGCTAAATTCATTAAACAATTTGGTGGTGCAAAAGCGGCATTTTTTTCAATTGGGGGCAAATCTGTTGGCTATGATTTAACTGATGAATGGGTCGCAAAATTTTGTCAAAAATTAAGTGAATTTAATAGCATTAAAGTATATGTTACAACTGCTCGCAGAACAAGTGAAAAACATAGATTATATATAAAAAATAATTTACCAAATAATGCAGTTTTTCTTGATGATTATAGCTATAATTATTATATTGGTGCGCTTGCATTTTGCGATTATATATTTGTTACAAACGAATCGGTTTCTATGGTATCTGAGGCTTGTTTTACAAAAAAAACTATTGTTATGATGCAAATTTATGGTTTTAGAAAAAAAATTAAACAATTTAACGATGTTTTGCAAAAAAGCGAACAGGCGGTATTACAAAAAATTGATGATTTACATTTAATTGAAAGCTTACAAAATAATTCTATCGAAGACAATGAAATTGTTAGCAATGCTATAAAAAATCTACTTAAAAATGATAAATAAAATATTTTTTTCACACCAAGAAATTATAACATTCAACTCGAAGCTAAAAGATATTGTAGATAGTATTTTAACTTTTATAAAACACGATATATCCATTTCACCATTTTTATCAAAGCAAAAAAAATTACCAAAAAATGATAACCCAAACTATCAGGAGTGGCTTATGAATGCACCAAAAATGACTATTATTAATATTGTAACAGGAGTTGTTCCAAACGAAAAAGGCAAACAGAATGCTAAAAATGGAATAATAAATATCATTCCTGACACCAAAAATCGTACTGTAAAAATTACTCATAACAATCTAGATCAAGATGATGTTTCTATTGTTGAAAATTTGTTATCTCATCTATTATTTGATTATTATGATATAAAGGTAATAGAAAGTCGTGAACACAGAGAAGATAACCTCCGTTTAGCTCAACAATCACAAGGAAAAATATTTGATACAATTCACAAAGCAACAAGGCACAATAAAAGAGATAGATAGGTAAAATATTAAAAAATAATTGTCTTGATTTTTATTATCTAAGATAATTTTGTTGTTGTATTAATTACTATTTTTTGGATGTTTTTTTATATTGTTAAAAATATTTTTGTTGTTTTGTGGCTCAATGTAATGCTTACAAATTATGCGAATGCAGCAAAAATTAAAGGTAGCGATATTGACAAAATAAATGAAGTATTTGGAATAATACAAGATAAATATCCCGATTATATCAAAAATGATACAATGATAACGGGAGCATTAGATGGAATGTTAAAATCTTTGGATCAGTATTCTGCTTATTACAGCCCAGATGAATACATTTTTATGCGTAGCGATTACAATGGTAGATATGGCGGAATCGGCATAACCTATACAATGCTTAATCAGTTTTATAAAATAACAAATGTTATAAGCGGAGATGCGGCAGACTTAGCTGGAATACGAAAAGGAGATGTTATTACACAAGTAGATAATGTGCCAGTTAACACTTTATCTTTTGCTAAAGTTTCAAATATGATTAGAGGACCGGTTGGTAAAAAAGTTAAAATAACTGTATTGAGACAAGAAAAAGAAATATTAAATTTTATCATCACAAGACAGGAAATCAAAGCAGAAGATATAATATACGATACATATGATAATATTGCCATTTTTAAAATAACAAGTTTTAGTCAACAAACATATGATCAGTTGTTATTTGGTATTAAAAAAATTGTTTTACAAAATAAAAATATAAATAGTGTAATTTTAGATTTAAGAGATAATCCTGGTGGTGCCCTAGAAGCTGCCTTTGATGTTTCTAATTTATTTTTACAGGATTATGTTAAAATAGTGTCAATTAAAACAAAGGAAAATTATGTTTTAGAAGAATATGTTGCAAATGATTTGCCAGATATTATTCACGGCTTACCAATTGTTATTTTGGTTAACAACGAAAGTGCCTCAGCATCAGAGATTGTAGCAGCTGCATTACAGGATAACAAAAGAGCTGTGTTGGTTGGGGAAACCACGTTTGGAAAAGCCACAGTTCAAGCTTTTATTGAGCTCGTGAGTGTTCCTGGTGCTGCGGTTAAAATTACAACAGGACATTACTATACGCCAAAAGATAGCAAAATTGATAAAGTTGGTATTACTCCTGATGTAGAAATTAAAAATCCAAATAATATTAAACCAACAAATGAAGATTTGATTGTAGAAGGCGATATTCAGATGAAAAAAGCTATTCAGATTGCATCAGATTATGAAAAATATCGCCGTCTATTAAAACACGATAAAATGGTAATATCAGCTAGAAGGTGGTAATTTATTTGCAATAATATGTTTATCCCAAAAGCAATAAAATATATTTTATGGATGGATTTTGCTGACAAGTATAGTTTTTATGGAATGAAAGCAATTTTGCCAACATTTTTATTAAGCGTTGTAGCTTTTAGCGAATCCCAAACAGTTGTATTGATGCAAATTTTTTTGTCCATTACATATGTGGCGATGATTTTGGCAACCTTTATTGCAGGTAAGCTTATTTCTCATAAAAATCTACTTACAATTGCCGCATTTATATCGTTCGTTGGGCATTATATTTTGAGCTATTCTGGGGCAGAATGGAATGTTTATATGGGTGTTATAATTATTTCTGCAGGATCGGGAATTATTCAAATTTGTATGCCAGCTATGATTGTTGAACAATGTAACGACGATAAAAATACAATAAATCGCTCGATGTCGCTCATTTATTTGTTTACAAATATTGGCACAATTTCAATTTTGATAACCCCATATGTTTATAATAAATTTGGCTACAATTTAGCTTTTTTAAGCCCAACTATTGCTATGTTTATTGCGGGCCTAACTTTGATTTTAGGTAGAAAAAGCTATAAAAAAACGATTTTGCTATCCAATCAAAAGATAAATCTTCTTGTAATAAAAAAATTATTTTGGATAATGCTTGTTGTAAGTATTTTTTATGTTTTTATGTCACAAATTTATTCAAGCTGGGTAATTCAAGGTAGTAAAATGAATGGATTGATATTTGGATTTATAATTTTACCAGCACAAATGCAATTTTTAGATACAATTTTTGTTGTCATATTATTGCCGATTATTTTATTTAAATTAATACCTTTTTTGCAATCTCATGGAATTTTTAAAACTGCAATTTCGCAAATAAATTTTGGACTTTTTATTGCAATTTTATCTTTTATCTGTATTGCAGTTATTCAATATAAAATTGAGCAAGGAATTATATTATCTTTGTCTTGGCAAATTATACCATATTGTTTGATTGCAATTGCAGAAATTTTAGTTAGAACTGTTGCTATTAATCATTTATTTTCATCTTTTGAAGCCAAGAATAGTGTTTTTATTGGGTTAATTTTTGCGGTATTTAATTTAATTATAAATACAATATTTTCTTTTGTTTTCAAGCAATTTTGTGCAATAAATATGCAATTTTTTATATTTTGTATATTAATATTGTTCATTATGTTAATTTTATCTGTTCTTTTTAGGCAGAAATCAGCCATTTAAGTTCGTCAACTTGTTTGTGAAAATTTTTGCTTATAAAAAAATCAACAATTTTGATACAATTTTTTACATCATCATAATTATTTATATCATTGTAGCTATTTGTTATAAATGCCTTTGGAAGCTTTAACATAAGATTTTCATACTCAATACCGCTTTTTTTGCACACACTTGCAGCCGATTTTGGTGATAAAAAAATTAAATCATCAATGTTTTCTGTTCCAGTCGCAATACATTTATTTAACCTAAATGCATAGCCACAAAAATCTAATATTTGCTTAATTAAAAGTGATAAATTAAAGATATTTTCATTTAAAGGTAAATCATGTTTAATTCCCTCTAAATATAGCATTAAAAATTTAAATAACTCACCAGACTCACCCTTTTCGTTGTTTCCAAAAGTAATATTTAAACAAGAGCAAATCGCCAAAATTAACTTCATTTTTGCCTGCGTATCCATACAGCTATAAATATACATTTTATAGCTTTCTCCTGTTATACTACCCATTGCACCTTCGCGTTGTAAATAGTTTATTTTTAACGCATTACCAACAACAAAAATATTCTGCTTTTTACTTGATTTAACACGCTTTACAAACCCCTTTAAAGCACCATGATTCTCGCTAAAAACAGTAACAATAGCGTCATTTTCTCCATATGGAATACAGTTTATTACAACTGCATATTCTGATATTTGCATAATTTATTTTCCTTCGAATGGCATTAAAAAATCAAAATTTCTATACGCCTGCATAAGTTCAACAGGCTCGCTTATAACAGATTTTATCTCAGAATCGTATCTAACCTGAATATGTCCACTTAACGGAAAATCCTTTCGCAACGGGTATCCTTCAAAGCCATAATCGGTCAAAATTCTGCGTAAATCTGGATGTCCCAAAAATTCAATTCCATACATATCAAAAACTTCTCTTTCGTACCAATTTGCCGACAAAAATACACTATCTAAGCTGTCAATTTTTTCGCCATCATCTAACCTAACTTTAACTCTTGCTCGCACATTTTTTTTAACACTCAAAAAATGATAAACAACTTCAAATCTTTTGCCTTCTTGTCCCAAATAATCAACGCCACAAATATCTAAAAGTGTATCCATGCAAAATTCACATTTGTTTAAAAACAAAGCAAATTCCTTGATTTTTGCTGCATCATTCAACACAATATTAACACAATTTTGTTCGTGCATAAAAATTGACAAGCCTAAATCAAAGCCGCTTTTTTGCAAATAGTCTTTAAAATCACTCGATATATTATTCATACTGTAAATAATTAATTATATTTTGTTGCGTTGAATTAAAAAAATTGTCAACCCCAAATTGCTCAACATTTCCTTTATCACAAAATAATACATTCGTGCAATGTTGATGCACAAATTTTGCATTATGAGTAACCATTATAACGGTTGTTTCCATCGATTTTAACATTTCAATTACCTCACCAACCTCGTTAACCATATTTGGATCCAATGCCGATGTTGGCTCGTCTAAAAGAATAACTTTTGGATTCATCATGAGCGCACGAATTATTGCAATTCGCTGTTTTTGCCCCCCCGAAAGCTGCCCGCAATATTGATTTTTTATTGCCTCTAAATTAAATTGTTTTAGCAATTCATTTGCTTTTTCTAACACACTTTCTTTCTCCCATTTTAAAACTTTAAGTGGTGCAAAACAGATGTTTTGCAGTGCCGTTAAATGTGGAAAAAGATTGAAATTTTGAAATACAAAACCAACCTTAAACCTTATATTAACAATATTTTTAGCATTTAAAATATCACCATCAATAATTATATTACCATTTGTGGCGGTTTCTAAACCATTTATCATACGAATTATTGTTGTTTTACCTGCCCCAGATTCCCCCAAAATCGCCGTGCAACCTTGTGGTTCTATTGCAAAATTGGCATTGTTTATAATGGTTTTTTCACCATATTTTTTGTATACTTGTTCAAATTTAACCATAGTTATTTACCATAAATTGATGCTTTTATTGGGTCTCTAAAAAATATTTATACATAAATATTCATTTTATTTTCATAATATTTACCAACGCAAGTAATAAGCATAATAAGAGTATAATATGTGATTCCCGCAACAATTAAAGGGGTAAAAAATGTATAATATTGTGCCGTAACAAGCTGAGCATTTCGCATTATATCTGTTTCTCCTATTATCGAAATTATCGCGGTTTCTTTGATTAAACTAATCAACTCGTTAACCATTGCGGGGGTTATATTTCGCAAAACCTGCGGTGCTATAATATATCTATATTTTTTAAACCCCGTTATATTAAGGCTTTCGGCCGCCTCAAATTGCCCCTTATCAATCGATAACAATCCGCCACGAATAATCTCTGTAATATAAGCCCCCGAATTTAATGAAAAACATAAAATACCTGCCTGCATAACAGATAAATCAAATTTTATAACAACCGGCAATGCAAAATAAACAATTGATAGCTGCAACAAAACAGGTGTTCCGCGCAAAACAGAAACATAAAATTGTGCAAGTAGCGAAATTGGCTTGAATTTAGAGATTTGCCCCATTGTTATTATTATACCAACTATTGTGCCAAAAAATAAGCTAATAATTGTATATTTTAAAGTTACAAAAACCCCAAAAGGTATTGTAAGCAGTGCCTGATTATATTCAGATAACATATTTATTTAAAATTATCAATTTAATTTATTAACAGCAAAAGTATAAGTCAATTAAATTAATTTTTTAATCACAACATAAATTCTTGGTTTTTATGTTTTTCCAATTCTCGTTTCTGATGTGTGTCTTTCCAATTCTCGTTCCTGATATGTATTATCTGTTGTATTTGACAATACAGAGCTATCATTCAATGGGGTAATTTTTACTAGGGCACTTTTGGGAATATATTTGATAGGTTCTGGCTTTTCATAAGATGCCTTTACATCATTTTTTATCGATTGCATCAAATTTGCATTTTTTAATAATTCTGGGCTTTTTATTTCAGAAAAATCATGATTTCCGTCTGGACCCTTTTTGTTCATTTCTTCGTGAATAAGAGCTATGCTTTCTACTGCTTTTAGTGCAGAAATACCACACCAATCCATTCTATCATTAGTCATTTGTGATTCTAATGTAATCAATTCAATACCAGCATTGTCTAAATCTTTTTTTTGCCATAAAGATGGGCAATATAGCATAGAACCATTATCAATAACATATTTTTTACCAGACTTATCTATATATCCACACATTACATGACCTTCGATGGATACAAAAAAACATTCTGATGTTCCTTTTTTTGGTTCCATATCAATAAAATTAGCAATATAACAACCTGCTATCTTAGTAATCTTAGGATTATTTTCTGTATATCGCCCAAAAGCAATATAGTTGGTATTGATAGTAAAATTAGGAATACCTTTATATTTTGATGCTAGATTTTCTAGATTACTAGCCAAATATGATGGTGATGTTTCTGTTTTATCGTTTGTTGTAAATAATCCAAATATAAAAGTCATTATCCTGTCGCTTAATCGTGTCCAATAAATTCTAACTTTATCAAAAAAACTGGCAATTTTTTTTACTCTATCACCAAGAAAACGCTTATAAACACTAAGATTGTCAATTTCTTTATCTAATATATATTTATTTTCTATACGATAAAGTAGACCTTTTTCGCCACCAAATATAGCTTTTATTTTTGGATTTTGTTGGTTTTTTCAAAATTATCACATTCTTTTGGTTCGTAATCATAGTGTACAATATTTTGATATTTTTTTTTATCCTCCTCCGATAAGCCATTATGATATTCTTTTAACAGATCGTTTTTAGTTTTATCGGGCGTCTTGGTGATCACGTCATAAAATTGGTCTTTTTGTAAGCCAACCTTACACATTATCGCATCTATATTTTGCTGAGATTGAGCTGAGTTGATAACAATTTTATGACCTTTTTCTTTGGCTGTTTTAAAAAATGTTTGCCAATAAATAACATCATCATCTTTAAAGTAATCTTTAAAATCTTTTTCTAACTCTTGTTCATTGTTCAAATAATAATCTGGATTTTCTTTCGTTCGTTTTAATCAATGCTCTCTTATTATAACCTTGTCAAAATCTATCGAAATTATTGTTGATTCTGGAAACGAATTATTAATAAAATAATTAACATTAGATTCCATTTTTTGTTTTTTTTCTTCTGGGGTATCTATTTTTTCATTTTTTTTATCCTCATCAGCCATTGATATATTCAATTATGTTTCATATTTCTTAATGTCATAACTACTATATTTTATATAAAAGTAAAGTGTTTTATATTATACTAATCCATAAAAAACAAAGGTATTTTGAAACAATGTATTTTGAATAATGTTTGGTATATTAAAAGTTGTAGATCCGTTTCCTGCACCAAATTTTATATTAAATAAATTGAATAATTGATTATATTTTTCACGCAAAATGGTGCGACCATTACATAGCATCCAGTTGTCGTGATCTGTGGTTTGTGCTGATAATTTATAATCACCTATTTTTGGCATTGAACTTGAAACACGCCAGTTATATCCATCATAAAATAATGTGCCATACCAGTATAAAATATAACAAATAGAATTTTTAGTTGGTGCAATAAAAAACCATGCTTGATTTTGAAAAATTGCAATATTTTTATCAAATCCTGACCAAAGTCCAGTTGCTCCGTTGTTAACCAAATAAACATCGCCTTCGTTTGGGTTTTCAGGTGGATTTGATGTGCAATCGATAGCTTTTATTTGTAATAAGTTATCAATAACTTGAATATTTTGATTTATAACAATATCTTTTGCAATTTGATTTTGATTTAAATATGTTAATTTTAAATTATTAGTATAATTAGCCATTTTTTATATAAATTATATTTAATTATTGTTTGCATAATTATAATTTATATTTATGGAAGCAGAATAATGTAAGGATTGATAAAAAAACTTGATTTTTAAATATATCACAAATAAATATAAATATTGTGGGCCTGTAGCTCAGTTGGTAGAGCGGTTGACTCTTAATCAATTTGTCGGCGGTTCAATCCCGCCCGGGCCCACCAAAATGCGGTTGTGGCGGAATGGTATACGCGCAACGTTGAGGTCGTTGTTTCGCAAGGAGTGGAGGTTCAAGTCCTCTCAACCGCACCACAATTTGCTACATAGCATCAATAATTTCTATAATTTTATCCTTGACGGCAACAGAATCTGTTTTTGCTAAAAATTTAACAAATTTGGCTAAATATGGGCTGTTGCTGTGGCCTACAAAATCTGTGAGGCTTTTTGTGTTTAGAGCAAGTTCGATTGCGTCTTTGTTTGATTCAACTTTTGATAAAGTTGCAATGTTTAATAATAAAATTATGATTGCATCTTGTATTTGCGTGTCTTGGATTGAATTGAATGTTTTAACTAGAGTTTGCTCGTTTTGTATCATAACATAAATGAATTAATTGTTTAAAATTATAATTAAAAATAGTTGTTGACAAACATAAAGCAATAATATCTTTATAGTATGATATGTATTTAGAATTATATTCTTTATGAGCTCAGGCAACTATGTTAAAAGCAAATTGTTGCAATTGGAGGCATTTTGTATAATTGTTGAAAACGATAGCAATGCCGCAGAAGCTTGCAGAAAAACAGGCAAATCTAGTCAAACTTTAAACAATGCTTTGTTATCACTAGAAGATGAATTAAAATATCAGTTATTTGACCGCAAAGGCAATCGTTTAACACTAAATTTACAAGGTGAAAAATATTATCCAATTGCAAAAAAAGCCATAAACGAAATAAAAATTGCATCAAGCAAACAAATTGATGAGACAATCGATGCAAAAGCCCCCAACAAAACAATCATTTATATAAAAGACTTTTGCACCAAATATTTTTCATGGCGATTCATCAAAAAAATCAAATATAAACTATGTTTTATGGTTATTGTTTGCATATTATATCTTTGCGTTGACAATTATTTAACCAAGATAAATTATTGGTTCGACAGAGATTTATACGAGAATGCTAGCCCAAAACTAAAAACAATAATGACAGATGGTAGCTATATGATATCAGAAGAAATTGCATGTTCTTTTGAAATAACCCAATTAAACTTAGATATGTACAAAATTGTTAAAAAATTGAGTGAAAAATACAAAAATATTCCAGTTGTTATGTATGCCGATATAGATAGTCCTTTAATTAGCATGAGATTAACTGGTGATGAAAAGATTGATAAAGTTTTTAAAGATAGAGAATTTTCTTATTGCAATACCCAAAAAAGTTATAATGCCGCACAAAAACATTATCACGATTCAATAGAATTGTTTGGTATAAATAAAAATTTTAAAATTTATAACATATACAAAAGTCTTGACGGGTGCGTAAATTGTAAATATTTTGAAGAAAATACCAAAAAATATCCAAAAAATATATTTGGCAAATTAGCTAGTAAAAAAGAAACATTGATGGAGCCATCTCGTGGCTGGATTATAAAATATGGTGATTATTATTATTTGTTATCTATGAATAATTTGGTTTTAACGGAACATGTAAATTATGGCAATATTGATGCAAAACAGCGTAGATATATAATATGGAAAAAAATGACCACAGAAGAATTTAAGAATTATACATATGGATCTTATTGGAAGATGATATCTGAGTATAATATTTTGTTTAATTA
>CAMCQG010000029.1 GCA_945876965.1 Rickettsia typhi | reverse complement strand
ACTTAATAATATCAGGTTTGAGTAATTTTTTGTTTAAAAAATCTTTTTGCAATAACTGACATTAACAAAGGCTAATCTACTGGGGAGCCAATAGGTAGCAAAAGGAATTTTGTGTGGTTTTATTTTTGTATTACAAAAAGTGAAATAACACCTATAAAACAAGGCTTAAAAACTGGTGCACCCGTAGGGACTCGAACCCCAAACCTTCTGATCCGTAGTCAGATGCTCTATCCAATTGAGCTACGGGTGCATATAGAAATAATATGCAATAAAATTTATGCAAAATTATTGATTTTTAAATGGTAGCGAGAGAGGGATTTGAACCCCCGACCCAAGGATTATGATTCCTTTGCTCTAACCAACTGAGCTACCTCGCCATTTAGAAATGCATAAAGATATTATAAATTATTGTCAACAATTTTCAAAATTAATTTAATGCTAATCTTCAATAAAACACATCAAAACATCGCGCGGTGGGGTATTTGCTTTTGCACCCGTTATGCAATGCTCGTATTTTTGAGGATTTAACATTAACTTACCAGCATATGTATTCAAAAAAAACACAACAACAGCATCCGTATTAACCCTAACAAAACTATCAGGCTTTTGATATTCTTTTACCACAACGCCACCAAAAAAAATTGACGGAGCTAAAACAAAAAATAATAACTTGGAAAATAGAGGTGTTATAAAATAAAACGAACCATTATTGTTTCTATATCTATTGTAGTTATCAAAAAACATTATTATATAGCTAAATTATTAAATAAATATAATCTAAATTATTTTAAATACAATAAATATTTTTTCTTGCAATTAAATAAAATATTGTTCTTAATAAAAAAAGCGGGTCTGTAGCTCAGTTGGTTAGAGCAGAACACTCATAATGTTTTGGTCGTAGGTTCAAGTCCTACCAGACCCACCACTAAATTATATTATATATCGCAAACTTCTTTTGAAGCATTTTTGTTAAAAGGTAAAATACGCAACATTTTTGTAAATCCACATTTGCCAACAAGACCATTAATTGCTAATCCTGCACCAAAAATTGCTGGAATCCATAAATAACAGCTGCAACTTGTTGCACCCATATAGGTTCCACCACAAATAAGAATTCCATATATTAATTGCTTTTGTCTTTGTATTGATATCATATATTTATATATATTAAAAAATAATACATATCTGTATGATAGAATATTGTCAAATTAAATATTTTTTTGATATTTTATTAAGATTAAAATAGTTATTAAGCAAAAAGCAGAAACAACAAACAGCGATATTTGGTATGAAAAAAATTGAGCAATTATTCCAATCGCCAACAAAAATATTGTATTAAAAATTGAATATACAAAACTGGTAATCGAAGAAATTGTTGCCCTTATGTCGCTAGGTAATGTTTTTTCTAATGAATATTTTATTGAACTTGAAATTATTGGATATATTGTAATAAAAAACATAATTGCATAAATAACAGACATTTTATACCAAAAATTTGCCAAAATTAATATCAAAAGAGATAATGCAACTAAATATAAATTATTTAAAAAAGTCAGCTGATATTTATATTTTTTAAGTAAAATTAAAAATATTGGAGTGCATAAAAATTGTAAAAAATGTGATAACGAATCTATATTTGCAATTTGAAAAACTGGCAACCCAATATCGTTGCAGATAAAAAGCTTGAATTTTCCTAAAATTATAAATAAACTTGGAACAAGTGCCGTTCCAATTATCAATAAAAATATAGAATTATCTTGCTTTATAAGCCTTATAGCACTTTTGATAATATCGTTTATCGATAATTTGGTTGTAGTTTTTCTAATCGACATAACAGGATCTGGCATAACAAAAATAACAAACGGAACATGAATAACCAAAATGATAAACACAGAAAAAATAAGCCCCAAATTAAAACCCCCAATTGTATATAAAAAACCGGCCAACCAACCAGATAATGTTGCAGCAAGACCATCTATCATTAACATTCCAAGCCAAATATCTTGAAATATATGTTCTTTTTTTAGCGAAAACAACATATTATAGGTGTATGTTTCGATTTTTCCGCCAACAGTACAAGACCTGCCAACCCCAAGTAAAAACATACCCACAAAATATAGCAATATATTGACCTCAAAAATCCAGAGCATTATGCCAAATGCTTTTATGCACAAGCCTATTGCCATAATTTTACGAATTCCGTATTTATCTGCCATAGCGCCTGTGTGTGTATCTGCAATTAGCTTGCCACATTCGTGTAAAACCATTGTTAACGATATTATAATGGGTGCAAAACCTTGATATTTTAATATTGTTATGTAAAGTGTGTAAAATAAAATTAGTCTATGCAGAAACATAAACACAAACAAATTTGATATTTTTAATAGATATTTCATATAAATATTATGCTAATATTTTATGTTGATTATTATCAATAATATTTGCAAGATTAAAAAAATTATTATTAAAAAATGTGTATAATGCAAATTTACAAGATTTATGCAAGCAAATAAAATATCAATTTAACGATATTTCTATTTTAGAAAAAGCATTAATCCACCCAAGTGTTAAAAAAAAGAAAGGCAACTACGAAAGAATGGAATTTTTTGGTGATTCAATTTTAGGTTTTATAATATCGGAATTCTTATATAATAAATATCCCGATATCAATGAAGGCGAGCTATCAAAAATGTATAGTTTTTTTGTATCACGAAAAATATGTACCCTTGTTGGAAGAAACCTTAAAATTGCTGATTTTATTTTGTTTTCAGGTGGGGCAGAAAATAACAACGAACGCAACGAAGATGCAAATATATCCAACGCAATTGAGGTTTTAATTGCGGCAATATATATTGATGGTGGTATAAATGAGGCAAAAAAATTTATTATAACAAATTGGCAAGAATTTACCGATCAAGAAAATCTTTATGACATCCAAGATCATAAAACAAAATTACAGCAAATATCTCAGGAAAAATATAAAATTTTACCAATATATAATCTTTTAGAAACCGAAGGTCCAGATCACTCACCTATATTTAAGGTTGGCGTAAAAATATTAAATTTTTCTGCCATAGGAACAGGAAAAAACAAAAAAGATGCCGAACAATCAGCAGCCAAAGCATTACTTGATTTTTTATGTAAAAGCTAAAGGGTTTATTTTTAAACATAATTCTTGACTTAAATAACTTTGTTCGGTTTGTAGTTTTGTATCCAAATTTGGCGACTGCTGATATCGATCCAAAAAACTATTAATGGGTGGTGTAAATTTTTTCATAAAACCATTATCTTGTTCTTTGTTTGATTTTTTATTATTAAAGCCGATAGGATTGGTAGTATTGCTTGCTGCTCCATTAAATCCGACAGGAGAGGTGTCATCGCTTATTGTGAGTGACTCAGGGTTGGTATTATTAACGACTTTTTCTGGTGCATAAACAGGAAATCCTGTGGGTAAAAAAAATGGTTTACAGGAATATAAATTGCAATCAGTCGGTAATAAATTTGGATATTCTTCTATTAATTTGTTAATTACTTCTGCCCTGCGTTTTATATTTATTCCTGAGGTAATCGATAAATTATTAATATGTTCACCAAGCGGGACTATATTTTTTCTTGATTCTTGAATTGTTTTTTCATCAAAAATGGGATCTAAAATCGCTTTTGATTCGACCCATCGTGCTTTAATTTTTTCTGACATCTTACAATAAAAATCTTTTTTATCATTAGCATCTTCCCCGAGTTCTTCTAAAAAAGTTTTTAATTTCTCCCCAAGGTTATCACTATCGCTAGTTTTTAATTTATCAAAATCTTGTTTTGCAATATATTCACATAATTTATCAACTAAATGTGTCATTTTTTCTAGTTGATTTTTTTTATCATATTCTGTTTTATCTTTATGCTGTGTTTGATTTGTTTTTGACGATAAGGTATTAATCTTATTATGAATTTCTGCACGATCCTTAACAAGTTTGTTCATTTGTAAAACTAATTGTTTTTTTGTATCCGAAGATTTTGTTTTAATTTTTTCTCGAAGTGTTGTTATTTCCTCCTCCAATTCCAATAGATCATCCCGTAGGGTTAATGATTGCTGTTCTGTATCTGTTTGTGTGTTTTGTTTAGGATTAATAAAATTATTGGCTAGTTTAGAATTATTTAATAGTTGTTCTAAAAAATCCAAATTAATTACCGAGAGCTGTGGAATAGTTTCTGCTGGTTCTACAGTTTTAAATCTGCTCCTAAGTTGATAGATGGTAGCGGTTTCCTCTTTATTTATTTTAGCTAATGCTCCCTTATAAAGTTCCAAATCAAACATCAAGCCACTGATAACAATATCAATTTCTTCATTTGTAATCTTTTTGTTTTTGATAATTTCTTTTCTAATTTTGTTTATGTTATCAATACTATTTGATATCTTATTTTTATTAGCGAGAATATTATCTGATATCTTTTTATTGTTTTTTTCTTCTGTATTCTGTGCCAGCGTTATTATCTTATCAATAATATATTTAACTGTAACAGAAAATTCAGTCAAATGAGCTTGCATTAATATATTGTCTGGTATTTTATTATCAGATTTTATTTTCTGAAGATTTCCATCATAATAAAGATTAATATTAAATAAATTATTTATAAAATCTATATTTGGTTTGTTTTTTGATGTAAGCATATATACCAAAAATTATAAATTAAAATATTAAATTATTTATAATAGTATTATAACACATTTTATTGTCAATAAAATAAGGATATTAATTATAAAAAAAATATTATTGACACTTATATTAAATAATAATTTTACTACACAGTCTAATTGATATACAATACATGAGCAATAATGTTCCCATATATATAACAGAAACTATTGATTCTGTTTTTATAGATTATTTAGATTGCTATATTGTATCTCAGTATCAAGCCATATTAGAACATATAGATGAAATAGATGATACAACAGAAAAAAATGACAATAGAAATACTTTTTTTTATTTAATAAAAGAAATAGGTGTAAAAAATCCAATTGATTTTAATTCCGAGTGCGCCTTATTGTATCAAGCAAACAAAATACACAGGAATATAGTAGAAGCGTTAATAGCTTTTAACAATAACATAAATGGTGATCCTGATTTTTTTAGACAGCCTTTTGTTATCTTGGTTGATAATAAATTAATAAAATCGGAAAATGTTAAAGCAACATCGGAACTTGCACAAAAAGCACAAAAATTAATTAAAACAAGATACCCTATAATAATAGGGGATTTTGAGGCGGAACAAAATAATAGAATATCCAATAGCAGATGATGTATTCATAAGAATAATTAAACCCCCTGTGCTGACCACAATTGATAATAAAATCCTTGTTTTTCTATAAGCTCAACATGCGATCCGCTTTCGACAATTTTGCCATCGTTAATAACATTTATCTGATCGCAATGAACAACGGTTGAAAGTCTGTGGGCAATTATTATTGTAGTTTTGCCTGTCACAAGTTTTTCTAAGGCTTGTTTCACCTCTCTTTCTGTTGTATTATCAAGACTTGATGTTGCTTCATCGAGAATTAAAATTGGAGAATTTTTAAGCATCGCACGCACTATCGAAATCAATTGTTTTTGCCCACCAGATAAAGACCCTTGTTGTTTGACTGCGGTTTCTAGGCCATATTGCAATTTATAAATAAAATCAGCTCCTGCCTCACTTATTGCATATTTTAATTGCTCCTCTGTTATGTTTTCAAGACCATAAAGAATATTTTTGCGAACCGTATCTTCAAAAATAAACGCTTCTTGCCCCACATATGTTATATTTTTCCGCAAATGATCTATCTGAATATTGCGAATATCGTGCCCGTTAATTTCTACGGAACCCTCAGAAACATCGTAGAACCTAAGCAACAAATTTACAACAGTAGATTTGCCACCACCAGACGAACCAACAAGTGCAATTTGCGAGCCTGTATTTATTGATAAATTAAGGTTTTTAATAGCAACGGGTGCCTCTGCCGAATCATCAAAATATGAAAATCCAACATTTTTAAATTCAATTTTGGCATCAATAAAGGATGGTGTTTTTTGCCCAAAAGAAGTATACTCTATTTTATTTTGCGAGTCAAGAGTTGCGTATATTTTTTCTAATGCAACAATGGCATTGTGCAGTAAATAACCTGTTCCTCCAAGGCTTTTTGCTGGCCTTTGCAACATAACAAGTGATGTTAAAAATGAAAAAAATGCACCAGTTGTCATTTCTCCATGAATAACTTGCAGACCACCAAAAATAAGGGTTATAACAACAGCAATTGCGGCAAACATTTCCATCATTGGTGATGCCATTGCACCTTTTTTCATTGCTTTAAACGATAATTTTGCTATTTTATCTGTTATACCATCAAAAACCTTTGTTTCCCCATCTTCTCCTCCATATGCTTTTATAATTCTAATTCCGGTAAAAGAATCATTTAAATGTCCAGTTAATACATCGCTTTCTATCTTTGCAAGAGATGCGAATCTGCGTAATTTTTGAGATATTTTAGACATAGGAATGAACACAATTGGCAAGCCAATAAAGCAAAAAATAGACATTAACCAATTTTGATAAAACATTATCGAAATTAAAAAGATAATCGTAAAAATATCCCTGCCAACATTTAAAATAATTGTTGCCAATGCCTGTTTTATGTTTTGAATATCTGCTATAAAATGATTTAAAACCGATCCAATCGAGCTTCTGTCAAAATGACGCATGTCAAATCGAATAATTTTGCGAAATAAAGTTTGTTGCAAATTTGATACAATTTTTGTTTCTACAAGTGTCAAAAAAACTTGTTTCCAGTAAGCACAGCTAGCTTTAAAAGCGAATGCTAGCAAAATAATTCCTGATAATCCCCATAACTGCGAAATATCTTTACTAAAAAAAATCTTGTCTATTACGGGCTGAGCTAAATATGCTGTCGAAGAAGTACCAAATGCTTCGCCAATCATTAGAAGAATAGCAAATAAAATTATTTTTAAGTGTTTTTTAATATATTCCTTTGCAAACCTTGTAATTATATGCTGTTTTATACCTTTTATCATCCCTATATAACTTATTCTATTATTTTCAAAAAACTTTAAATTTGATATTGTGAAATACACTTTATTTTTAATATCAAGAAAATTATTATTTTATTGATATATCAAGATATAATCTTATATTTATTTTCAATTCTAGTAATACCAATATTCCTGCTGAGACCCATAATAATGGATATGTGTATTTTTAGATAAAAAATATTGACATTAGCATTAATGATGCTAAAATTATCTTTGTTCGTTGGTTAATAAAAAATTAAACAATATGTTATGAAAGGTATTATTTTAGCAGGAGGAAATGGTTCAAGGTTGTATCCAATGACATCGTCGGTTGTTAAGCCGCTTTTGCCAATCTATAATAAACCAATGATTTATTATCCTTTTACAAATTTATTGGCACTTGGAATTCGCGAAATTGCAATTATTAGTCAGATTGAAAACACCGATAAATATAAAAATTTATTTGGTAACGGTGATAGATTCGGTGTTAAAATAGAATATTTAGTGCAAAAAAAACCGCTTGGAATCGCTGATAGTTTTATAATTGCAGACGATTTTATTGGTAACGATTCTGTTTGTTTAATTTTAGGTGATAATATTTTTCATTTTTCAAACGAAGAAAAAATAGAGGCTTGTGTTACAAATTTTATCTCTGGTGCTACAATTTTTGGCTATAAAGTTAGCAACCCATCTGCATATGGCGTTATAGAATATGATGCCAACAATAATGTGGTTTCAATCGAAGAAAAGCCTATAAAACCAAAATCAAATGTAGCGTCGGTTGGGCTATATATTTATGATAACAATGTTGTACAGATTGCAAAAAATTTAAAGCCATCGGCTCGCGGAGAGCTTGAAATTACTCATATTAGTGATTCTTATTTACAAAAAAATGAATTAAAAGTTATAGATATTGGTAATGGTTCAGCATGGCTTGATGCTGGCTTACCCGATGCTATGCTTGAAGCTTCACAATTTGTGCATACACTAGAAAAAAGACAAGGAATATCAATAGGGTGCCCAGAGGAGGTTGCGTTAAAAAAAGGATATATAACAAAGCAACAATTGAGCGATTTTGTTGGTTCTTTATCTGGTGAGTCTGAATATAAAAAATATTTATCAAAATTGATATAAATGTTGACTATAAAATAGTGTAGCTAATTGTAGAAAATAAAATTAACAAAATATTTGCAATGACTGGTAAAATTATATCCGCATTTAGCCATAAAGGTGGCGTTGGTAAAACAAATTTTATTTATAATCTTGGTTTTGCATTATCGGATTTAGGAAAAACCGTGTTATTTGTTGATGCAGATTCTCAAATGAACTTATCATCATATGTTTTTGGCAAGGCTCACACTATTAATTATGGTGAGGCAAAAAATGATAAAGAGCTTGATAAGCTTGAAAATGATCAGATTATTTTAGGCGAAGATTGGAAAGATTTTTGCAATAAATATCGAACTTTTAGTCAACATTTTAATTCATATGCTAGTAATACAAAAAATGAAAAGGAAATTTATATTAGCAAAAAAGATCCAAATATAAAGTTGTTGGCAGGAAGTATTGGATTATCTCAAAGTGAATTAGAGTGGACAGATATTATTCTTGGTTCGCGAACAAAAAATCAGCAAACAAAAGATTTACGACCGTATTATTTTGAAAAATCTATAAAAGATTTGGCATTGGATTTTGATTATGTTCTAATAGATACCCCACCAAGTTCTAGCAGTGTTATTACCGGATTATCCGTTATGTCATCTGATTATTTTATTGTTCCAGCTGCACCAAGTTTTTTTTCTTTGCAGGCAATTGATAATTTGTTGGATATTTTTAAGAATTGGTTAGATATTTTTGAGCCACATATGGCAACTGCAAATACTCACGGATTAACCCTTAAACCAAAATTATTAGGAACGGTGGTGCAAAAATCAAGAAGATTTACTAGGGATCAAAAAGCTAAAAATCAATATTCTGATGCAACAAATGACTGGATAGAAAAAATTAATAGTCGTTTAGATATATTTTATAATTATGCAATTCGCTATAATTACACAATAGAAAAAGAGCAATTTAAAAAAATATTTATAAATTCACATCCATTAATTATAGATAATATTTGTGATTTTACATTAGAGTTATCGCGTATTGCAGAGCAAAATGGTATCCCTATAATACATTTAACAAAAAAACAATGTGGATATTTATCTGATAAAAACAATAATTATACAAAGGCATATCAATCATTTTCTGATGCTTATAAATATATCGCAACATGTTTAAGTAATTTATAAATTATGAGCCTAGGTGTAGAACTAATAAATATAAATAAAAGTTTTGGCGACAGATCTGTATTAGACGAGGTTAGTATTAAGATTAACCCCGGTGAATCATTTGTTATTTTGGGTTCAAGTGGAACCGGCAAATCGGTTATGTTAAAACTAATTGCGGGCTTGATGGAGCCTGACGATGGACAAATCGTTATTGGAGACATTATAATAAACGAGGCGACAAATCGTGTTAAGCGTAATTTATGGAAAAATATCGGTTATTTATTTCAAGAAAATGCACTTTTTGATTGGCTTAATTTGTGGCAAAATGTTGGCTTTAAAGATCTCTTTTATTATAATAAAAAACCTGAATTGGTTAAAGAAAAAGCCATTGAAAAATTATTAGCAGTTGGTATTTCTCTAGACGCAACTGAGCTATATCCATCGCAAATCTCTGGTGGAATGCAGAAGAGGGCAGGTATTGCAAGAGCCATTATGCATAGTCCGAGACTTATGTTGTTTGACGAGCCAACTTCTGGTCTTGATCCAATTATATCAAATACAATCAATTATCTTACAATTGAAATGTCCAAAAAAATTGGTGCAACAGCAATAACAATTACACACGATATCAATTCTGCTAAGATAGTTGGTGATAGAGTAGGGCTGCTTTATAAGGGTAAATTTATTTGGTGTGGAACCCGTGAAGAATTTGCAACAACTACAAATCCATCTGTTCAACAATTTATTTTGGGCAACGAAAAAGGTCCATTGCATGTTGTATAATTTATATTAATTGGTTATTTTGATATAAAGTATATTTATCTTATTGGATACAATGTTGCTAAGATAAGAAAATCAAATTATTAATAATTCCATCTAGATTTTGGTTCAAAATCTAGTTCATCAAAATTATTATTGTTATATTTTTCAAGAGCGGCAACGGCTATCATGCTTGCGTTATCGGTGCAATGTTGTATATTTGGCTTGAATAATTCAAAATTATATTTTTGACACAAATTTTCTAGCATTTCTCTAATTTCTAAATTTGCAGCAACACCACCGCAAACACCAAATTTTTGTATACCATTCAAATTTAGCTGAAGATATTTTTCCATTGCAATTGTTAGCTTTTTTTTAAGCGTTCTGGTTGCAGTGTATTGAAAAGAAGCGGCAATATCGCATTTATTTTGATGAGTTAAAGTGTCAAGTTTTTGTATCGCGTGCAAAACATTGGTTTTGAGACCAGAAAATGAAAAATCAGGATTAACTCCGTCATCCATTGGAATTTTAAATTTATATTTGTGTTTATCGCCATTTTTTGCAGCCTCTTGAATATAAACCCCGCCCGGATATTCAAAACCTAGCATTCTGGCAACTTTATCAAATGCTTCCCCAACGGAATCGTCGATTGTTTTGCCTAAAATTTGATAATTATCGTGTGATAAAGCTGATAAAATCTGGCAATGTCCACCCGAAATTAACAACAATAAAAACGGATAATCAAAATTTTTATTTGCAATCCGCGGGCTAAGTGCATGTCCCCGCAAGTGATTTACTGCAATAAAAGGAATATCAAGCCAAATTGCCATACCTTTTGCAACCATAACCCCAACCATTAATCCGCCAATCAAACCTGGTCCGCCAGTTGCCGCAACGGCAACCAATTGTTTTGTATCAATTTTTGTCAAAATTTCATCTAAAATTCCACGAACCTCCGCCAAATGGCTCCTCGATGCAACCTCTGGCACAACCCCACCATATATTTTATGCAAGTCAATTTGTGTTTTTGTAATTTCACACAACACATCGCCATCAAGGTTTATCAGTGCTACCGAGGTTTCATCACACGAACTTTCGATTGCTAAAATATATTTATTTAACATAATAATTCTTCCAAATCTTGTTTAACTTTCTCACATCTATCTGATGATTTTTGCATTTCTTGTATTAAATCTATATTTTTATTTAATGCATAATCTTGTTTTTTATAGCAACCAATAAAATAAGACCACAAAGCTTTTCTATATTGTGAATGTACTTTTGATATTTTATGGCAAGTATCTAATTCTATAAATTTTTCAAAACATGTTATTTTTGATTTAATATCATTATTTTTTATAATAGCATCAAGCATTATATCTTCAAGTATACCATCTTTTCTGTCTTCATTTGTAACTAGATAATACAAGAAATTATTATTTTGTTTTTGATGCTCTTGCATCTCTTTTTCTGTTTTTGTATATCCACTGTGCAACCATTCATAATCTGTATCAACAATGAATAGCATTTTTTTATTTGGATATTTTAGATTATGATCTTTTATGTGTTTTTCAACATTACCTTTACCTTTTATATCAACAAAAGAAACATTGGATAAATTTAGTAATGTTGTAAAAAAGAAAACATCATTTTTACCTTCGCAATATATAATAACATTTTCCATATTTATGCTAATTTAAAAGGATCATTAGGATTATTGATTCCTCTTTTTAGTATTCTATATGCCGAATCAAAATCATAGACAACCGGAAGAATTACATCATTTTCTTTGACCAATTCAATAGCTGAAAAATTATGCTCCTGTTTTGCATTTTTTATTTCTTCTAAAAATAATATTGCTGACTTATCAGAATGTGATGTTAAAAACAATTGTGTATTATGTTTATCAGATGCTTCAATAAGTTCTTTTGCAAAAATAGATTGTTTATCAAAATGTAGACCATTTTCAAATTCATCGATTCCCAAAACACTATCTTTATTTAACATACAAAGCATATAAGATATAACAGATCTTTGAAATCCATAGCCAAACAATCCAAGCGAAAGAGGTTGCTCTGGTTTGTCTTTTAAGAATACATTTATACCATTTGTTGGGTGAGGTTTTGTTGTTTTTAAATCTGGAACAAACCTTTTAATAATATGCTCCCTCAATGCTTCTTCTTTTGTGTCGCTATTTGATAATTCTTCAACAATCATTTTAACTCTATTTTGCCAACTTCCATCAACATACATCATATGTTGACTGCTAAATTCATATTCATCATCTCTATCTCTTCTATAAAATCTAGGATGATCGGGATACCTTATAATTCTTGATATCCTTGCTCCAATTTCTTTTTGAGTAATATCATCGCTTATACTAAACTCCGAATTGGCAAAAAAACCTAATTTATTCAATATTTCTGATATTCTTTTTCTTGATATCAGGTTATCAAAATCTTTAATAATAGCCAGCAATGCTTCATCAAAATCTGATATTTCATCTCTATTGCTATTTATATCTTGAATATGCTTAAAATTAACTATCAAATCAATTGCCCTTAAAAGCCAAGTTTTACCAGTTCCGTTTGCTCCAAAAATAATATTAATTTTATTAACATTCTCAATTTTTAAATCTTGAAAACAAGTAAAATTTTTTAAATGAATATTTTTGATATGTTCCATATTTATAATAAAAGATATATTGTATAGTATTTTAATTAAGACTTATTAAAGTCAATAAGATTTATAGCCAAATATTTTAACTTTTAATATAAATTATACCTAGATTTAAATTCATTTTTTCTGTTTGTAATCGAAAACAAAACACCAAAACATATCCCCATAGAAACTATCGCCGATCCTCCATAGCTTATAAACGGAAGTGTCATGCCTTTGCTTGGCAGTAAATTTATATTAACCCCTATATTTATAAACGATTGCAAGCCAAACATTATAATTATACCAGAAATTATATTTGCCTTCATTAGATCGGGCTCGATTTTTGCAAGTAATAAGTTATGAATAACTATAAAAATATATAAACATGTGATTATAAAACAAATTATATAACCAAATTCTTCACCAATTGCAGAAAAAATATAATCAGTATATACATCTGGCAATTGAAATTTAATGGTTCCATCGCCCGGTCCTTTTCCTAAATCGCCCCCCTCAATCATAGATTGCAATGCTTTTTCAACTTGATATTTTGGCTCACTACTTTTATCGGTAAAAGATAAAATTCTTTGTTTTGCGTGAGGTAAAACAGAAATTAACAACACAATTGCAACTAAGAATCCGGCCAAAATTTGCATCATATGTTTTATGTTAAAGCCGGCAATAAAAAGTTGCGAAATCCAAACTGCTGCGTATATACAAAACATGCCAAAATCAGGTTCTTTAATTAAAAGAAATCCAATCAAGATAAATGAACCAAGTGAAACGCTAACTTTAAATAAAACTCTTGTATTTAAGTTACGCAAAAACATTGCGTTTATTACAATAAAAAATGGTTTTAAAATTTCTGATGGTTGTAATGCCATTAAAAATGGTATTTTTATCCACCTTTTTGCGCCTTTTATATCTGGTCCAAAAAATAAAACTAAAATTAGCATCAAAATCAAAATAATATATGAAAACATCGATAAACGCAATATTTCATTATCTTTTAATGTAGATACCTTAAACATAATCGCCAATGCTACAAATAAAAATGCTACATGTTTTAATGCAATTTGAAATTTGGCAATATTAATACGATATGCAATTGCTGGGCTTACAGAAAACATAATAAAAACACCAAATAAACAAAGCGTTAATATTGAAAATAAAGTTTTTTTATCTATTTTGTTAATATAGTTCATATTTTGGTTTCAAATTTACCATCTACTGCATTTTGAAGTGTAATATTTTCAAAAAAAATATTAATATGATCACCAAGAGCTTTCCATAAAGTGTGCCCATCGCATTTTAATTTGTTTTCACCTATTCTTTTTGTTGCCCTACATTCTTCGCAATTTGTCATTTTAATATTTTCTTCAACAGATTTTATAATATCTAATAATTTAATTTCGTTAATATTTTTTGAAAATAAATATCCTCCGTTTGGTCCTTTTGTTGAGCTTACTATTCCATAGTTTCGAAGTTTTGAAAAAATTTGCTCTAAATATGCAACACTAATTTTTTGTTTTTCTGCAATTTCATAAACACTAATTTTTTCATTTCTTTCGATAATCATTTTTGCTAAGTCGATACAGGCAATTATAGCATATTTACCTTTTGTTGTAAGTAACATAATTTATTAATTTAAATTAATTTTAATTTAATGCATTGTTTTTTTATTTACAATTAGTTAAATTTTAATTTTATTTGACTTTTATAAAAGTTATCTTAGAAGTTTTTGTATTATTATTGTTTTTATTAAATATTTCTGTTGAATGTCTACCATAAATCAGTTGATTAGGCACCCGAGAGTTGCTCCAAAATATAAATCTAAAGCTCCGGCTTTGGGTGGTGCACCAATAAAAAGAGGGGTTTGTGTAAAAG
>CAMCQG010000028.1 GCA_945876965.1 Rickettsia typhi | reverse complement strand
CGTGTTTTGTGTAGTATAAAACTAAAAGATTATAAAAAAGATACAACCAAATTTGTTAAAAAGTTTTATAGATATATAATTACAGTTGTGTTTTGTGGTGTTTTTTCGTGCTGCTTGTATTTGCATCAAACAAATTTTATGTTTGATAGAGTATTGTATGATAATTCAAGCCCGTTGTTAAAAAAATTAATGGATGATGGCAGTAGAAATATATCTGAAGAAGCGATTTGTCCATTTGGTGTAACTCAAATTAATTTAGATGTTTATAATTTATTATCAGAATTATATACAAAATATGGTAAAAAGATGTCAACAGTAATGTTTTTTGTTGGAGATGATCCAATAATTAGTATGAGATTAACTGGTAATGATGCAATTGATAATGTTTTTAACGATCAAAATATTATTACATGTAATACCCAGAAAAGTTATCTTGCAACACAGCAACAATTTAAAATGGCACAAAATTTATTTATAACAGAACAACAATTTAAAATTTATAACCTACATTACAATGAACTGAATAATTGTTTAAATTGCGATAATTTTATCAGAAATATGGATCAATATCCAAATAATTTGTTTGCAAAAAAAATAGAGAAACCATTAGACTCGCAAAGTAGGCGTGGCTGGATTATAAAATATGATGGTTATTATTATGTTTTATCGATGGATAATATAGCAACATATAGCAAACAAGATACAAATAAATATGCAAAACAAAAAAGAATGATTTTGTGGAAAAAAATGACATTAAATGGTTTAAAAACTTACCATGACGGATTCTATTGGAATATGATTGCTGAACATGGCATTGATATTTGAATATGATTTGTAGTTTAATAAAATTTTATATGCGTATTTTTATTTGCACTATATTGTTTACAATGTTTGTTTTCAATAATCAATCAATGTATAATTCTATACAGATATTGCCAAGGTGTGATTGGTGTTAATTTTTTTTATATATGCATACACAGACTGCACCATGCAATCAATGCTAATCTTTTTAACAGCAAACCAGTGCTATTACATTGGTTTGTTGTTAAAAATTTCTTACCTAAAAGATCTAATAAGCTCCATAATTTTATCCTTTATTGCGATAGAATCTGTTATTGCTAAAAACTTCATAAATTCCGCTAGATATCTGCTGTTTTTATTGCCAACAAAATCAATCATATGATTATGATCTAGTAATATTTCTAATGCTGGGTTGTTTTTATTATCTTTTGTTATATCGGCAACATGTTGTAAATATACAACAATTGCATCTTTGATTGATTCATCTGTTATTGATTTAATTATCAAATCAATTGATTGGTTTTGTTGTGTAGGCATTGTAGAAAAAATTAATTAAAAAATATTAATCTTATTGCAATACAAACAAATATAATAAAACACTATTGTTTAACAGGCTTGTTATGATAGTTTTATTTATGAAAAAATGGAACTCTTTGTATCAAACTATATATAATAATTGCTATACCAATTATTTCTAGAAAGCCCCAATGCCAATTAAAATAAATTGTAGAAATTATTGATGATAGAATAATGCAAATAATATTGCTATATGCTGTGTTTTCTTGCCCTATGCGTATTGATAGGAATATAGATAAAAAGACAAATAGAATGGTTATAAAAAATACAACAAATATAAATGATAAAATGTATTTTGTTGAAAAATCAAAGGTAAAATGTTTTTTTGTTATAATGCAGAGCAAAAAAGTATGAATCGTGCCAACAAGAAAAGTGTATAGCATTAATTTTTCAATTCTTGTGTTATTTTTTTTATAATTTATTGCCGATAAAAGACCAGAGAGTGCATAAAGTGCAATTGCAATAATATTTAGTAAAATACCTATAATATAATTGATATTAATTGCATTAATTGTGTATATTTTGTGATAAAATAAAACAAACACACCAACAATTCCAACAATTCCGTTTATGCTTGCTTTTAATGGTGGTTTTTTATTTTCAAGAACAGCTTTTATGGTCAAACTTAAAAAAACAGATGTTGATGAACAAATTGTCATCATTCCGCCGTCTATTTTTTGAGATGCATAATATAGGCATAGTGGCGCAAAAAACATTGCACAAATGCTGATTATATAAGAGAATTTAAACTCACTTTTGTTTATTTTTAAATCTTTTTTGTATAATAAATTTGCAAATAACATTATTATTGACGCACAAAGGGTGCGATAAAATATAGACACAAATAAATCAACAGATTGTGAATTAGATTGTATTACAATTGCAAAATTTGAGAATGTTTGAATAATACAAATTGATACGAATGCTATTGTTGTTAGTCTCATATTTTATAACATGCAACTAATACAAAGCCAATTAACGAAATTGGCAATAGGAATTTCCACCCTAAACGCATAAGTTGATCAAATCGATATCTAGGCAATGATGCCCATGCAAGTATTGAAACATATAATAGAAAACAGGTTTTTAACACAAACCAAATAAGTGGTGGCACTGCTAAAAAAATTGGATGATTAAATGGTGGAAGCCATCCACCTAAAAACATAGTTGTGCCAAATGCACACATAAATACCAAATTTATTCGTTCTCCAAGAAAAAATAAAGTAAAAGCTGTTGATGAATATTCAACATTATATCCAGAAACAAGTTCTGATTCTGCCTCGGGCAAATCAAATGGATGACGATTATTTTCGGCAAGCATTGATATATAAAATACAATAAATAAAGGGAAAAGTGTTATACAAAACCACCATTTTTGTTGATAATTAACTATATCAACAAGATTTAGTGAGCCAACCATTGCACCTACCGACATAATACAAAAACCCATTGAAATTTCGTAAGAAATCATTTGTCCAGCTGAACGAATTGCTCCAAAAAATGCATATTTTGAATTACTAGCCCAGCCAGCGATTATAATTCCATAAATCCCGAGACCAGAAACCGCCATAACATACATTGCACCAAGGTTAAAATTTGCAAATAATAGTTTTTGAGTGAATGGAATAATTGCCCAGCCAGCTAATGCTAATCCAAATGTGATGAATGGTGCCAATAAAAACAATACTTTATTAGCTTTTGTAGGTATTATCATTTCTTTAAACATAACCTTTACGGCATCGGCAAACGATTGCAAAAGCCCAAATGGTCCAACTACACTAGGTCCTGCCCGCAATTGTATTTTGGCAATTATTTTTCGTTCTGCATATACTAAAAATGCAACAAAAACAATGACTGGCACTATTACAATAAGTGCCCTGAATACTATTTCTATTATTGATAAAATGATATCTAGCATAAAATTGCATTATGAATATGTTGTTGTGATAAAATAGTTAATTATCTATTTGTCAATAAAAAGATAATAATTTTATTATTTTATGTTCAAGAGTTAAATAATATATTCGTCATATCAAATATTTGTTTTTGATTATATTTATTCTTTAAACGCTTTTTTGTATTACCAAAGTCTAAAATAATATTAACACCGTTTTCGTCTGGGGTTAAAGTTTTAAATGTGTCATAAATTATTTGCATTTGTGTAGATGTAAGCACGGGGATTATAATGATATCTTTATTGTTATTTTGTATTGTTTTTAATAGGTTTTTTATATTTGAAACATCGGTTTTTACCGTTGATACAACTGTGGTTTCATCTTGTTGCCAAACATCTTGAATATTCATTTCGTTAAAATCTATTGGCATTTCGTCGACAGAAATATCACCATCTTCGTTCATTTGCATGTTTGGTGGAGTTTTTTTGGGTGTAAATGCTTTTTTGTCACCAAATTTATTTGTTTTTACCGTTAATTCAGCCAGCATTCCAACTTTATCAATAACAAGTTCAAGTTTAAAAATATCGTTGACCATCATTCTGGTTGCTGATTCATTTTCTTTTTTAGCTGAGATATTTATAATAATTGTATTGCCTTCAACCAGTAAATCTCTGCGTTTTGAAATAAGTTCATCGCTAAAAATCATAGTTTCATAAATTCCGCTTAAATCGGCAATATGCACAAATGCAAAACGCCCTTTTTTGCCAAATCGTTGAATAATTTTTGTTATTACTCCTGCCATATTTATTTTTTTACTTTCTCCGTCGGCTAATAAATCTTCTAATTCGCCAGAGTCAACAATATTTGATGCCAATAATTTTTCCCTATAATTATCAAGCGGATGAGTGGTTAAATAAAACCCAATTGCTTCAAATTCAAGGGCCATTTTATCTGCTTGCGAGGTTGTTTTATCTAGGTTGGCAATTTTAGGCATTGCAACATTAATAACTTCACTTTCGCCAAATAAAAAATCTTGCGATGTATTTGTGCCAGCTTTTGCATAATCGTTGGCATATTTTATAATTGCTTCGATATTGTCAAGCAACGCATTTCTATTTGGGTGTAAATCATCAAAAGCACCTGATTTTATAAGAGCTTCTGTGGTTTTTTTATTAGCTAACTTACCACATACTTTGGCAAAATTGAATATATCAGTAAATTGTTTAGCTTGCATCCATACAATATAATTTATCATTTATTATATATCGATATGATATCATATTTTTTAAAGACAATCAAAATTTTTAATATTCAAATTCATATCTTGTTTCTGGTTCTACTATTCTTCCCCGAAAAAATGATAAGGCATCAGCATCCTTTTTATAACCAAGATTATCATCTGGTTTTGATCCACGCAAACATATTTCAGTCGCTGTTCTTCTAACATTTTCTGTTTTCTTTTCATCAAGAAATGTGTGCGTTGGGTCTACAGTAACAAAAGATAGATCATTATTTTTAGATTTACAAATCATCGTCATACCTTTCGTACCAATAACATTAACATTTTCTGGCAGCAATTGTGCAACCTGTGAAGCTAGGGACGGGATAACAATCATACCTTGTGTAGCAACAGTCCCTTCTGGAACAACCGACAGATTTGCTCCATTTCTACTGCTATGCTGCATTACAGCAACACCTGTGCTACAACCAAGCAAACTCAATGTTTGTAATTTTTGAATATTTATCCCATATTCTATAACTGTATAAACAATTTCTTGGCTATTATATGCTTTTTTGACATCCTCATAACCAATAAAAGGTGGATTTTTATCTAGAAATCCTTTACATACAGTAATAGCACCATGTCCCACAAAAGATACATTTTTAGATAATTTTAGCTTTTCTTTTATTGTTCCAGTAGTTTTTTGTGTAGCCAAGTCTACAATATAATATGGAGTTTTTTCACTATTTAATTTAGCTTCATAATGATTCAAAAAATCTTCCTTAAAAGTATTTGTTGGGTGTGTAAAAATAATGAGTGTATCATTTGTTATATTGTTTATATTTGTTACTTGATACGAATTATTGACAGCTGTTGCCGTTGCCTGTGGTTTTTTATTCATATTTATAATATTAAACAACTATAAATATATAATATTATTTTTAGTTGTCAACTATAAATATTAAAAGTAGATATTATTTTTTGCCCATCAGAATCTCTGTTAAGTAATTTACTTTGATATTTTTCAGCAATTGCCTCATCATTTGGTTTGCCTTTTACTGCACAAGCAGGGTCATATAAAGCAGATAATGCAACAATATCATAACGCATTTTATCAGAATATTGAGATATTCTAAGATTTCCAATCGGTGCCTTAACATCAATAATAACAGGATTATGGTTCTCTATATTAGAATAATATTGGTTTAATTCTTCTAAAAAAGATTCAGCAAATGGTTTTCTAAAATTAATATTATCATCATAATAATTTTTATTCTTAAAATAATCTTCATCCGAAATTTCAACAGCACTTTTTGCATCTTTTGATAATACACATCTAACTCCGGTATTGCAGCATAATAATTTTATACTTATTTTAGATGATTTTTTGTTTTTTTCAAAAGAAGCAGAAGGTATGTAATCACTAATCATTTGAGATAATGTTAATGGTGAATATGTCTTTACATTTACACTACTTATTTCATAAACAACAGCTGGGGCTTCTATCTTGTTATTATTAATATTCAATGGAGTAACAGATCCGTGACCCAATATAGAAATATTTATTTGTGAGGATTGTTTTAAAAAGTTTTGTATTTTTATTTTAGTTTCTATTTTACTGGCATCATTTTCATTTATATCTACAATAAAAATTTTACTTTTATCTTTTTTTTTAAGATAAGAATCTAAAAAACTATCTACTATTTTATCTCCTTTTATAGTAAATAAAATAATTATATCTTTCTTATCTTTAATATTTAATTCATTTATAACCATTATGTATTTCTAAGATTAATAATTTCTTTGGCTGCCTCTACACCTATCGATTTTAACCCACCAAGCCCATAAACAATTGCAGTTCCATCGGGTGAACGCGTAAATAATGCTTCTGAATAGTTAACATTTGGAGCTAAAATTTTAATACCATTCATTTTTGCATCACTTATAAATTCATTTAGCTTATCTGTGTTGTTTATGTCTAAATTTAGCATTGAAATATAAAATTCCAGCGGATAATTTGCTTTTAAAAAAGCTGTTTGATATGAAATAACACTATATGCCGCCGCATGCGATTTATTAAATCCATAGCCTGCAAATTTTTCAACAATATCAAACACTTCGCTAGCCAATTTATCGTCAACCCCGTGCATTTTTTTGGCACCTTCAACAAAAATACTTCGTTGTGCATCCATTTCTTCTATAATTTTTTTACCCATTGCACGACGAAGCAAATCAGCGCCGCCTAGTGTATAGCCTGCAAAAACTTGGGCTATTTTCATTACTTGCTCTTGGTATATAATAATACCAAAGGTTTCTTTGAGTGTTTCTTCCATTGAAGGATGCAAATAAACAACATCTTCTATTGCCGTTTTTCTACGCACAAACGACGGCATGTTATCCATAGGTCCTGGTCTATTAAGAGATGTTATAGCAATTAAATCTTCAATTCTATCTGTGCTAATTTGCCTCAAAACCTCCCTTGGAATTGCTGCCTCCAATTGAAAAACACCTTTTAATTTTGTGCTTCTAAGCAATTCAAATGTTTTTGGGTCGCACATATCAATATCGTCAATATCAATTTTTATACCACTATGTTTTTCAACTAATTTGCAAGTATCCGAAATAACAGTTAATGTTTTTAAGCCTAAAAAGTCAAATTTTACCAATCCAATTTTTTCTGCATCTTTCATGTTTAACCCAACAACAGAAGCTGTGGATGTTAAATCTTTATAAACAGGTGCAATTTCTGTTAGATTTCTGTCTGCGATGATAATACCAGCAGCATGGGTTGATGTATGTCTGCCTAATCCTTCTAATTCAATTGCAATATCGATTAATTGTCCCATATCAGGATCGTTTATTCTAGCTTCTTGCAATCTTGGGTCCATTTCAACTGCTTTTTCAATGGTAATTGGTTCGGCTGGATTAAATGGAATTAGTTTACAAATTTCGTCAACACGATTATATCCAACATGAAGCACCCTGCCAACATCTTTTAAGGCAGCTTTTGCTTGTAATTTACCAAATGTTATAATATTTGCAACTCTATCTGCACCATAATGCTGTCTAACATAATCCATCACTTCGCTTCTTCTATCTTGACAAAAATCTATATCAAAATCTGGCATCGAAACTCGTTCGGGGTTCAAAAATCTTTCAAAAAGTAATCCATAATAAATTGGATCCAAATTTGTTATCATCAAAGCCCATGCAACAATTGATCCTGCCCCAGAACCTCGCCCGGGACCTACCGGAATTCCATTTTTTTTAGACCATTTTATAAAATCAGATACTATTAAAAAATATCCTGCAAATCCCATTTTGTTGATAACATCAAGTTCAAATTCAAGTCTATCTTTATATTCCTTAATATTGTTTTCTGATATTTTTTTTAATCTAATATCTAAGCCCTCTCTGGCTTGTTTTATAAACTCTTCTTTGTCATTAGCACTAAACGCAGGCAACATTGGAGTATTTTCTTTTAACAAAAATGAGCATTTTTGTGCAATTTTAACAGTATTATTAATTGCCTCTGGAATATCACTAAAAAGCTCTATCATTTCTGCTTCACTTTTTAAATAATATTGATTATTTAGCCTTGGGCGATTTTTTTCATAAATATATCTACCATCGCGAATACAAGATAAAACATCGTAGGCACCAAATTGGGATTGTTTTAAAAAATGCACATCATTTGTAGCAACCAACGGAATATTTTTTTCCAATGCTTGTTCTATCATAAAATTTTCAAAATCTTTTTCGTTTTTCCGTCCATGACGAGTCAGTTCAATATAAAAATCAAAACCAAAAATATTTTTTAATTTAATTAAATCCTGTTTTATTCCATCTATATTGTTTGCAAAAAATTGTCTACCAAAAATGCCATTATATCCGCCAGATAAACAAATCACTCCTTCGCTAAACTCGGCAATATCATCAAATTTGATATATTTTTGTTCAAAAGAATTCATCGAATAATCAAAACATGCTTTATGCATTATTTTTATCAGATTTTGATAGCCAGTTTCATTTTTTGCTAAAAAACCCATTGCCGGCAATTTTTCTTCATTATTTTTTTGCATTACAAACATATTTAAACCAAGCAACGGCTTGACTCCAAGTTTTGCAATTTTGGTTGAAAATTCAAAAACCCCAGATAAGCTAGTATCATCCATTAATCCTAATGCTAACGGTTTTTGATTTTTGGCAAAATCTACAATCTTGCCCATTTTTAGCACACTATTTAGCAACGAATATTCGCTGCGAATTCTTAGATGGATAAATTTCTGCATATTCAAGATATAAATCTAGTAATAATTCTAAATATAATAATATTAATTGTCAAACATAACTTGTTCTAATATAATCAACAAATAGTTGTAATTTTTATCAAAAAACAACTGTGTAATTATCGTCAACTATAAAACTATAACTTGACTTTTAACTTTTTTGTTAGAAAAAATTTGGGTTGGTTATTAATAATTTATTATAAATGATAAATAAAAAACAAATTATCATTCTTGGTAATGGACAGCTTGGCAAAGCTTGTTATTTAGAATTTGGCAATGATGCCATTGTTTTTGCCCGAGATAAAATAGATTTTTCTGATATTTCAAATTTAAAACTTAATTTGCATATACTATTAGATAATATAGATATATTATGTATAATAAACTGTGTTGCATACACAAATGTTGACAAAGCCGAAAATGAAGATCGTGAATTGGCAGATATTATAAATGGAAAATCTGTTGAAACCATAGGATTATATTGTAAAACACGAGATATACCTTTATTGCATTTTTCTACAGATTTTATTTTTGACGGAACGGCACCCGAACCTTATAATGAACAAGATGAACCAAATCCAATAAATGGATATGGAGCAAGTAAATTGCTTGGTGAAAAACTATTGCTTAATTCATATGATAAAGTATTAATTTTTAGAATTGCGTGGGTTTATTCAGTAAATTTTAATACAAATTTTGTGTCAAAAGTAATTATAGCTATGTCTAAAAACAGCCAAATTAGCATACCTGAAGATCAAATTGGCAACTTATGCAATGTATTTGATTTATCAAAATTATTGCACAAAATTGTAGATAAAATTTTAAATAATGATATAATAAATTGGGGTATTTATAATATTGCCCCCATCGAATTTGAAAGCAGATATAGTATTGTGCAAAGAATTTTAAAAACATCACGAATAATTGATAGCAAATTTATTAAAGCAACAGAAATATTACCAATTTCAACAAAGTCGTTAAATTCCGCGGTTCAAAGACCGTTAAATTCAAGATTAAACTCGCAAAAATTATTTGATTCGTTTGGATTAAGAATGCCAGATTGGATTTTTTCATTACATAATGCGACACAGAAAATTATACAAAGATTAGAAAAATAATTATGAATATCGTTTGTTACACAATAATGTTAATAGGTATATTTTTTATTATCACATCTATTATCGGGCTTATTCGCATAAACGATAGTTATCAAATATTGCATATTGCCGCCATAAACGATATGCTGGGCATACCATTATTTTTACTTGGATTATCAGGATTATGTTTTTTAGATGCACAAAATATTTTGGGAATAAAAATATTATTACTTATTGTTGCAACATATATTGTTACACCAATCGCTGGATATATTATTATAAAAATAATCCCAATGCCCCATTAATTATTAAAAAAGATTGACCCTTAATAATTGAATGAAAAAAGTTTAAAAGCTAGCATTTTTAACAATATCCATTGTATAAATTTTTTTGATTCCATACAATAAACTATTGACTTTAAAAAAAAGTTGACTATCATCCGTATAGAAAGCTAGCTAAAGTTTAGTGAGTTTTAAAAAATATAAGAAATAAGTTTGCCTTATTTTATATGCCAATTAATAGAAAAGATCAAAAAGATGGAAAGTTTACATTGGACTTCGACAATGGAGATGCAAAGGCTTTTGATGAAATAAAAGAAAAGTGGGGGTTTGTTGACGATGCTAGCTTGTTGCGTTTTGCAATGGCCGCTATGCTGTCTTCGGTTGACAATACTTTATCGATAACAGGAGAGAATGGTGATATAAGAAAAATTGAACCTGCTGATAGTTTTACAAAAAAGATTAATAAAAAATAAGATAAGAGATATCTCACTATAGGCGATAGTAATGATAAAGATTTTGATCTGAAGAATGCCTTTCAAGATTCTATTGATAAAGAATTTGACACAAGAAAGTTGCACACTCATTTAGAAAGATTGCTTGGAGATGCAAATTTTAATCCAGTTTTAATAAATAAAATTTCACAGATTTTAATAGAAAGAGAAGATTTGCGAAAGACTTTTGCAGATAGCATTAGAAAAATCAGTTATTTTTGATGGAGCTACAAAATTTTTTGTATGGATAAGGGCCACTATTGTGGTTGCTGTTCCAGTTTCAGCTTATGCAATTCAAATTTTTAAGTTTTTCACTAATCTTTCATAATTTAGAAAACTCAATTTTAACAACCACAGAGAGCATATAAGGTCATTTTTTATTGTATTTAAAGGTGTATAAATTTTTTATTAATGTCTTGAATTATTTACTAATTAATGGTATATTGAGGAAATAATTTAGTGCAATAATATCATTGGATACCATAATGCAATAACAGAAAATATAGCAATATGAGACTGCTTATTATTTATAATTTTTTTTGCAATTAAAAACCACATTATAAAAATAAAAATCATATAAAGTACACAAACAAAACCGTCTGGCATAAAAACTGTTAAGGTTGTTAAAATTATTCTTACATCAAATACCAATACAGTTTTGCATATTTTTTCAATAATAAGTAATGTTACCATGGTGAACATTGCTACAAACATTATATCTAATAAGTCTGTTTGTAAACCATAAAGACGATATATAATTAAACATAAAACTTGTGCCCAAAGAATATCTTTTGGTATTTTATAGTTATAATAAAAAATAAATAAAATACATGTAATAACAGGAATTGATAACATAATTGTTAGCCCTAAATTGCTTAACCCATATGTTAAATAAGTTATCACACTTGAAAAAATAACTAGCGCTTCAATTGCTGTATACACATTAGGGACATCTGTTCCGCAGCAATGAGTTTTGCTACTGCAAAATACACGATAAAACAATGGCATATATTGATAAAATTTCAATTTTGTTCCACATGCACTACACATTGGAGGATTATGATCTCTATGAATTGGAATGTTTCTTGGTAATCTATAAAAAAAACTTGTAACAATATTGCCAGTCCAGGCTGATAAAAATATAATTATAAATAGGGTAATCATTATGTAATTAATTAATATCATTAACACTTAAATTAATAATAAAAACTTTAATTGCAATTTATTTTTATATATGTCTAATTAGATATTATCTATTAATTTTATTAACATAAATTATGCTTTTTGATATTATAATATTTGCCATCATTGCAGCATTTGTATTTGTTAAGTTTAAGTCTGTTCTTGGTAATGAATATGACAAGGATATTACTCAGGAAAGAAAAATAAAAGAAATAAAAATTATTAATGCTTTAAATGAACTTGTTGCAGATGCAGAAAACAAATCTTCATCAAATGATATTGAATATATTGAACAAGATGCTATTTTGCAAATGGATAAATTAGCAAAAATTATAGATAAAATTGATGCTAAACATTTTATTGAAATATCAAAAAAAGTATTCGAAATGATGCTAAATGGATATACACATCAAAATGATAAAATAATTTCTCAATTGGCATCTAAAGAAATTTCTGATAGATTGGTCGCATCAATTAATAAGTCTAAGGAGGAAAAAATTAAAATTATAAATATTTTGATTGCAATAGATAAAGCTATTATTAAAAAAATAGACATTAATGATAAATCTGCAAGTATTTATGTTGCTTTTGATTCTCAGCAAATTAATTACTCAGAAGATGAAAATGGAAAAGTTATTAATGGCGACAAAGGCACGATTAATAAAATTGCAGAATTGTGGCAATTTAAAAAGAATTTTAGTGATGATAATAAGCAGTGGTTATTAGTTAATATAGAAAATTGTTAAATGAGATTTTTAATTTTATTATTACTAATTATTGCAAATTCTGGTTGCGATTCCATATTTAAAATTGGGGGTAGACATAGCAATATAAGATATGATGATAAATATACAAAAGAAATTGGAGGAAAAAGTAAAAACAGATCAAAAGATTTTTTCTTTCGGGGAAATAATGATTATTGGGAAAATAAATATTTATCAGATTTTAAATTTTACCTAGAAGAAACAAAACATTCTGTTGTTGCTGTTGGGCGTAAAAAAAGATTACATAATCATAAATATGTTTCAGAAAATCAAGTTTATAATATAGAAAAAAAATGTTTCTTAGAGTTGCCTAGAACTTTACAAAAACAAGAAGATACACAATTTGATTCTCATTTATTAAAACCAGAAGAAAATTGTTTTTATCATAATTTAGATGAAGGTAAAGAAAAAATTATCAAAGGTAATGGAGTTATACTTAAATCAACCGATTTTGCTGCATTGGACGAGTGGGATTATGATAACTTTGCTGACGGTATGGAATCTTTTTTAAATAGTTGCTCGGCATTTGAAAGATATAAAAAACAAAACATTAATATTGTTGGCGGTGGATTGATTTTTGGAAAAATAGATGATTGGTTGAAAGTATGTAAAGTTGCATTAAAATATCAAGAACACGGTGAATATAAAGCGTTTTTTGAAAATCATTTTCAGCCATTTGCATTATATTCATCAAATAAAAATAAGCGTGGAACATTTACAGGATATTACGAATTAACGCTAAATGGCAGTAAACAGCGTACTTCAAAATATCGATATCCAATTTATATGAAACCGCCAGAATGTGCTAAAAAATCAACTTGTTATACGCGTGAAGAAATTAGTAAGGGTGCTATTTCTAATAGAGGATTAGAATTGTATTGGGTTGATGATTTTATTGATTTGTGGAGATTGCAAATGCAAGGGTCAGGAATTGTTGATTTTGAAGATGGAAGCTATGCAAGAGTTGGTTTTGGCGGAGGAAATGGCTATGCTTATCGTAGATTTTTAGATTATTTTAAATATCACGATTTATTGCCACCCGGAAATCATAGTGCCACATTTATTTATCAATGGATGCGAGATAATCCAGAATATGGAATAAAAGCTATGAATTATAATCCGTCATATTTATATTTTGTTAAATTGCCAGATAATGGTCGTAGTTCAAAAGGTGCACAAATTGTGCCATTAACACCAAGTAGAAGTGTTGCGGTTGATACAGAATTTATTCCTCTTGGTATGCCAATATGGATTGAAACTAAAATTTCTGTTAAGCATGAATTATCAAATAATTGGCTTGATTTTAATCGTCTTGTTGTGGCACAAGATGTTGGTAGTGCAATTAAAGGTCCGCTTAGATTAGATGTGTTTTTTGGGCACGGTGCAAAATCTAGATATTTAGCTGAAACACTTCGTTATGATGGGCAAGTATATTTGTTGCTACCAAAAAGAATATTCGGTAAAATAAAGGAAAGATACTAATGTTTAATTTTTATTTAAAATGGCAAAAAACATAACACCTGTTATTAATTTAAATATAATAAATGCTGGCGCTAATATTATCAAGAATAATTTTTCATATATTCATGATATAAATATAGAATATAAAACATCAAACATACCAGCTACTGTAGATTTAAAAGCCACATCTACGGTTATCGAAGATTACGATAATTCTTCATATGCTAACGAACAAACAAAACATTACGATAATTTGATAATAAATTTTAATTCTGCGGCATTTAGTATGTTGAATAAAGAGCAGGCAGATAAAAAAATTCTAGAATACAATAGAAAAATAACTAATACTGTATACAATTTTAGTGATACAGATACTCGTCATTCACATAATCCAAAAAAAGCTGACGAATTAATGAAGCAAAAAATACAGGGGATTGATACAGAAAAAATTATATCTAATAATGTTAAATTTATTGGTAAACAATTGTCACAAATAATAAATTCCAAAACAAAGCAAATGTTAGTATAAATTTATTAGTATGCAGATCGGATACATTGAAAAATCAAATTATACAAGCTATAAAAGATAATTTAACTGTAAATTCAAATATTACATTAAATATGTATTCTAATAATTTATATGATGCTACTTTTGTTGATAAATCTGACAAAATAACATCAGAGCCATATTTTGTTAATATTCCAAATAATATAAAAGATAAAATGACCATAATTGATGGTGTTCATTGTATCCCAATTGAATTGAGAGATGAATTTGATAAATATCAAATATCTGATGATTTTAGCAAAGGAGAAGGGGTTATCTCTTGTAAATTTCAAAAACAAACTAATTTAGAAAAACAATGTTTTGCAAAATAATAATATTTTTATTAACGATAAATACCGCTTCGGCAACGGTTTTATCTAAAAATTATAATTTAAAAATAAATAATATTAAAAATTTAGATTTTGATATTATAGATCAAGATTCAATTAAGGAGTCTTTGATTGATAAAATTAATTATCCAAAAAATAAAACGAGGGTTTTAGTAAATTTATTGCCAATTGTTGATAAAAATGCCAGTCAAGAAGCGATTATTTCTGCGCAAAAAGCAACGCAAGAAATTTTGATTGATGGTCAAGAATATACCGAATCTAAATATCCAATTGACAAAAATATGATTATTAATGTTTATTATGATGGAGAAACAAAAGAAATGCGTTTGCCAAATGTCGATAAAATAAAAAATATTTTAGCTAAAAAATATCAAAAATATAATATTTTAGAATTTGATATTGCAGGATCCGGTTCTTCTATTTTGATAGATACTGAAAAATTGCAGAATAGTGAAAAATTTGTTAAATTTTTGTTAGATGTTGGTGAAAAATTTTATAGAATTAATATGGATTTTTTAATTTGTAAATCGCATTTATTTAACACGATAAAACTGTTTGTTAAAAAATATAATGTTTCAAATAAGATTATAAATGTGAATTTATTTGAAGGCTGGATATATTTAGAGCATTATTATATTATTATTTCTGATGCGGATCAACAAATTATTGCTACAAAATATAAAAATATTAAAACTCCAACAGTTATAAAATATAAAGATATTCCCCAAGATATTAAAGATATTATTGTTAAACAAAATGCGGTTGATGGTAGAAAATTTAGAATAATG
>CAMCQG010000027.1 GCA_945876965.1 Rickettsia typhi | reverse complement strand
TTTTTCTATAAAAATTGATTGAGATTTTTTGGTTTTTTCAGGGTCTGATTTGCTATTTGCTAAGGACAAATTTTTTTTTTGATATTCATCATTTTTATTATTATTTAAGATGATTGTCGGTGCAACTGGTTTTACTTTTTTGGCTATCATTTTTGTTAATTCTAGATGTTTTTTTTTAATTATCTGCGCAAAAAAACTATCATCAACAATCACATCGTTTTCTTTCAAATCAGATATGTGTTCATCTACACCAAGCTTTATATTGTAAATACATACATCTATTTTTTCTTTATTATACTCTTCCATATCATCAATTATCCCTCTCTGTTTTGCATATATTTCTTCAATTACTTGTTCTAATCTTATATCAGAAACATTAATTTCATCTGCATCTAATTTTTCTTTATAATTAATTTTTTCACATCTACTAAAATGACCAACTCCTGTGCCATCAAAGTGTATATATATATCATTTGTTGGATTTTCAACACTCTGCTCATCTATATGAAAATTACCATGCTTGTTATATTCAGAAATCAAAACAATATTGTTGTTGTTAATCTGAGCCGCATATCTAAGCCAAATTAGAGGGAATATATTGTTTATTTTATCAATACAGTTTATAATTGTCTGTAGTTTATCGTTATCAGTTGTTGTGGTACCATTCAGTGTATCTAAGCTAGTTTGTAATAGATTTTTTTCATAGTCATCACTTGTTGCTTCTATTTCTGCAGTTACCAAGCTGGTATATTCTTCTATTAGCCTTTTTTTGCCTGCCTCACTATCACTATTAAATACTTTATTAACATCTGCTATTATAGAATCTTTTAATTCTTCTGTTTTGTTATTTAAATCTGAACATTCATATCCATTATCTTTTTTTTCGCCAAATGCAGCATGCATAAAACACAGCAAGCCACTTCCAGATGTTTGGCATTTTTTAACTACAATTGTATTATTTTTAACTGTGGGTGCTAGCACTGGAGGGGGCGGTGCTGAAATTAATGTTTCTTTGTCTGCTATTTGTCGTTTTAGATCAGTGATATGTGTGTTAATTGCTGTCTCTTTATCATCTAACTTGTTGCATTTCTTTCTTTCAACATACTCCTCAAAACATATTTTTTCGGCTTCAAGCATTTTTTTATCAATGTCATCTTGTTTAAGGCCTGCTTTGCTCATCACCGCCCTAGCCAAATCATTCAAAAATACGGCTTGTTTTCTTGATTGATTATAATCTGCTACTTCTTTTTTGTCAAAAGTTATATGGCCCGAAGCCGCACAAATTGGTGTAATGGTAATGCCTAATTCTGCTAGAAAATGCCCGACAGTCTCTTTGCTATCATTGCTCTTATCCAATTCGCTGTCGAGAAAATTTGTTATACCGCTTTTTTTAGAGTCTATATATCCAATATCATTATCAAAAAAAAGCATATTTATATTTTTTTCATTCGATATAAATCTTCTATATAGTGCCTCAAAAACAACAGAATATTTTTTATTTAATGTACCATAACCTAAATATAAGCACGATAATAATGATTTCATTGTTTCTTTTTGTGTGCCATCTAGTTTTGCTAAAATTGTTTTTTTACTATCTTCTATATTCTTAGATTCAATCCCAGTATCTTTATTATATATTTCAAATTCTTTATCATTTTTAAAAAAAGTATTTTGATCTAATAATTTATATGCGTCAAAACCCTCTGCACTAGCGATAGATGCAATTGATGATTGGTATTTAGCACCTTTTTGCTCTTTTAAAAACCTAATTAAGGCTATGGCACCTGGATTTGCCGTATTATGGTTTGAAGCAACACTATACGGCATCTTACCGTTAAGCAATGTTGATTCTATATCAAATGTGCCAATAAGCTTTTCATCATTTTTGGCTAACAAGCCAGATATTGTTGTGGCATATTTATCTAATTTACCTTTATAATCATCGCTATCTTGCGTCCATTCATCTTCTTCTGGTGACCAACTATTGATATTTTCTTTAAAATCTCCCATATCCCATTATAATTTATACAAAAAGCATAGCTTGTATTTATTACAAAAGCAAATTATTTTTAAAATATTTTTATCAAAAAAAATGCAATAATATCTGTGGTTGACTTTAAAAAAAATTAATAAATTTTTAGTTATTAAATAAGTAAATATTCTATGAAATCTATATCTAAAACAAAAGAATTGCTAAATAGCAAACAAATATCAGCTGTTGAATTGACACAAGAATATTTAAAAAAAGCAACAGAATCAACAAATAATGCATTTGTAACAATAACGCAAGATGTAGCATTAAAGCAAGCTGCGGAATCTGATAAAAAAATTGCCAATGGAACAGCCGGCAAACTTGAAGGAATTCCTTGTGCGATTAAAGATGTTTTTTGCACAAAAGATGTTTTAACAACCTGTTCATCAAAAATGCTTTCAAATTTTATCCCCCCTTACGAATCAACTGTCACTGACAAGCTTTTTGCCCAAGGTGCGGTTATGATTGGCAAAGCAAATATGGACGAATTTGCAATGGGTTCTATGACTACAAATAGTTATTATGGGGCGTCTATTAATCCGCATCGCGATGCTAGATTTCCAGAAAAAACATTAACACCAGGTGGTTCATCAGGTGGATCTGCTGTTTCTGTTGCCGAGGGTTCGTCGATATTTGCAACTGGCACAGACACTGGTGGCTCAACTAGGCAACCTGCTGCATTTTGCGGAATTGTTGGTGTAAAACCTAGTTATGGCACAGTTTCTCGCTATGGAATGATTGCATATGCAAGCTCGTTAGATCAAGCTGGTATTTTTGCAAATAATGTTGAAGATTCTGCCCTTTTACTTGATATTATCAGTGGTTTTGACCAAAAAGATTCTACATCTTTGCCAAATTCATATCGTAAATTTAGCAGTTTTGGTGAAAAAATGAAAAATGGCGTTAAAGGTTTAAAAATTGGCGTTCCAAAAGAATATATCATCGATGGAATGCATCCAGATATAATAGCCGCTTTTGAAAATACAAAAAAACATTTAGAACAAATGGGGGCACAAATTATCGAAATTTCGTTGCCAAATGCACAACTAGGAATTGCAACTTATTATGCACTCACAACCGCCGAAGCATCTAGCAACTTAGCTAGATTTGATGGTGTTAAATATGGAGTTTCTGTGCGTAAAGATGGTGATACACTTGCTGATATTTATGCAAATACTCGCGGAGAATGCTTTGGAGAAGAAGTAAAAAGGCGTATTTGCCTTGGTAATTTTGTTTTATCATCTGGAAAATATGAGGAATATTATGTGCAAGCTATGAAAGTTCGCCAAATGATAAAAAATGATTTTGATGCCGCATTTACAAAATGTGATGCAATTTTATCGCCTATTACCCCAAATCTTGCCTTTGCAATTGATGAAAAACCTACCGACCCTGTGGTTATTTATTTGAATGATATTTTAGCTGTTGGCGTTAACTTGGCTGGATTACCGGGTATTTCGGTGCCTGTTGGCATTTCGCAAAACGAAAAATTACCAATTGGAATGCAAATAATTGGCAATTATCTTGACGATGCAACAATGATGCAAGTTGCATTTGCCTTAGAAAGCATTATACCAAATTACATTTAAAACCGTGTTAAATAAAAAATGGCATAATAATTGAAAACTGTGCAAACAACTATTATTTATCAAAATTTTTGGTATTCGTTGCCTTTATTATTATGAAAGAAATTAGGCAATTTTTTTATCTTACCAGCGTTGATCTTAGAAGTCTTAGAGATTTTTGCTTTATATTCTACTACTTTTAAAGCATCTGCATCTATTTTATCAGCACCTTCAAATCCATGATTTATGTATCCATCAATAACCCGTTGCTGTGCTTTCAGTGTAGTAGGTAATGGATCTAATTCTTCTTCTATGTTATCAAAGTCTTTCAGCAGGGGTTTGTATTCTGGGTTTTTACTTTGTGCATTATTAACTTCAGTACGATTTCTAATCCAATAGTCTCTTAGGTTTTGTGATACCAGCATATATAATATAAATTAAATTATAATAACAAACCAAACAATATAATAAATAAAACTTTTTGTATAAAATTATCTCAACAAAGTGCTTGCGGTTTGGTCAGTCTTGGAGGTTTGGTTCCCGGTTGCTTTTTTGAAGTCTTTGGCGAAGACATTACCATCTGTATTTATCTCGGAGGCAGTGGTGCTTGTCTTTTTTATTACCTGTATTTATCGGAGGCAGTGGGGCGCTGTCCTTTGTTATGACTTGTAGGGATCTGAGTCGATTTATCTTGTCCTTTGTTATTATCCGTATTTATCGGAGCCAGTGGGGCTTGTCCTTTTTTATTACCTGTATTCCGAGCCAGTGGGGCTTGTCTTTTGACATCACTTGTAGGAAGGATTTTCGAATCCGATTTACCTTGTGGTTCGCCTTCCGTAATCAATTTTATTTCTTCTAAATTCAGAGGATTTTCTTCTAATTGTTTAGTTTTATTATCATCTTCTTGTATTTTTTCTAGTTGTGCAGTGTAATTTGCTATTCGTTTCTTTAGAAGCTCTGGTCTGTTCTCTCTCCTTTTTTTCATATCCGCTTCTATTCTCATACATTCTTGCTCTTGTTCTAATCTACTTGGTCCCGAAGCACAACCAAACAATTTAACTATTCTTGATAATATAGACATATATTTTGTATAAATTAAGTATAATAACAAACCTAATAATACAATCATTAAATATAATGTCAATAAAGATATTATTTTTATAATACAGGTTGTATTTGTGGTATAAAGCCCTACCTTTTAATCTCTATAAAAGTTGATTGGCGAAGACCTTGAATAATTTGCTTAGCTTTTTGTCCGATAGCTTTTTGCATTAACATATTTTTTATCGTTTGTATTCCTTCTTTATCATCTAATTTTATTGATTCTTTTTTAGCCTCTGCGTTAACCTCATCATCTGATATTTTAATATCATTTCCAAGTGGAGATAAAAACATAACTTGCATAATCATATCATCTTTTACACAACTTGTAAATGATTCTTTTGTCATTCCATATTCTATGGTTGCTTTATTTATTAAATTTTCAACAGTTGTTTTTCTTATCTGTGCCATATATTGCATACCCAGTTCTATGTCTTGTTGTGATACAGATCCACCAGTTTGCTTAATACGGGATGTTAAAAGATCGTTGTCTATTATTGGATTTAAAAAATATCCATATAATGTTGATGGTTTATTTTGAACCGGATCAATCCCTTGTGTGAACATCATAAACCTGATTTTTTGATCTAAATCATAATCTGTTATAACATGATTACCAACAATTACTGCAATTTTATGTGTAATTGCAGACGCTGATATATTAAAAAATATCAACATAATTATTATTTTAATCTTCATATATTTAATTTTCTAAAATGGCCTGAGCTATAGCATATTTTTTTTCGTGAGATATTGACAAATGAACAGATGGATTGTTTGTTAATATTGGTTTGCCATTTTTATCTGGCAAAATTTCTAAATCTAGCCATTTTAATTTTTCACCAAAACCACAACCAAATGCTTTTGCAATTGCTTCTTTTATTGCAAATCTGCCTGCAAAAAAATGTATTTTTCTAACTTCGGTATATTTATTACTATATAAAATTTCGGCTTCTGTAAAAAATTTTCGTAAAAATCGTTCACGATGCCTATTAAAAACAATAGTAAACCTATCTATATCAACAATGTCTATGCCTGTTCCAATAATCATTGTATTGTTTTTTTTATCTCTATCGCTAATTTTTTAGCGGCAGTTTTTTCACTAGGTATTTCAATATGATCGGTAATTGTTATGCCATTTAAATGATCAATTTCGTGCTGAATACAAGTTGCATGCAAACCATCAAAATTTTGTCGTTTTTTTTTGCCTTTTAAATCTAAATATTCAACTGTTATAAACTCTGGACGATGAATTAAAATAATTTGTTTTGGCACAGACAAACATCCTTCTTCATGCTCGGATTGATTATCAGATTTTTTAATTATCACTGGATTTATAAAAAAATATGGATCCTCATTTTCATCATCGATATGCATCACAAAAAATCGTTTTGATATACCAACTTGTGGTGCAGCCAAACCAATTCCGTTGGCTTCATACATAGTTTCAAGCATATTATACATTGTTCTAACGATTTTATCGTTAACCTTTAAAACAGGATCTGCAATTTTTTCAAGCACCGGATCTGGTGCAATTACAATTTTTAACAACATAAAAACTTATATTTATGGAGCGGGTGGCGGGAATCGAACCCGCATAATCAGCTTGGAAGGCTGGAACTTTACCATTAAGTTACACCCGCTTATATCTTTATGATAAAAAAACAATATTATATTTGTCAAGATTTAAAAATAAAATATAGTTATTATGTGCACCTTAAAAAAAATATTAATTTAATTTCTTGCATATAGTTTAATATATTATAAGTTTATGGACAATTAGTTTAATATATTATAAGTTTATGGCATATGAACATGTTAATGGTTTTATAGAAAAATGCAACAAAGATTTTAAAGACACAACATTCTATGCAAACCCATCTGGTGAGGGTGATAATCAAAATTATACTATTACAGGATATAAACCATATTTTGTATGTAACGGTATAACATATGATATAACGGATATTTTCAACACATCTGGTATAGCGAGTGATAAGCCAGACCCAGTAAAGATTAAAAAACTGCTCGAAGATACTAACAAAAGAGTAGAAGAAGCTAAATTATATGGCGGTCAACAATATTTTATTGACTCATTGAAGTTTCTTGGCAATGATAAAGAAATACAATTTTCTGAAGGGGCAGTTCTTGATGGTAGTAATAATCAAGATTGTGTTACTATAGGATATGAACCATATTTTATATGTAACGGCATAACATATAAAATATTAGATATTGTAAAAAAAATTAAACTTAGCGATAAAGAAAAAGTGACAGAAAGTATTATCAATGAAAATACAAAAATTACAGTAGAAAATATTGAAAAAATCAAAAAAGATATCATACAGAAAGTAAATGAAGCTAAATTATATGCCAGTTCAAGACATTTTATATCGTCATTGAATTTTGTTGGAAAAGAATATAAAACAGACGTCATATCTTTTGATAAAGGAGTTATTTTTGCTGAAGAAAATAGAGACCCCATAAACATTAATAATTTTTATCGTAACCAGACGAGCAGTTATCTTAATCGCGAAGAAGAAGCATATGAACCATTTTTTATGTGTAACGGTTTAAAATATTATATGTTCAACATAGTAAAAGAATCAAAAATACTTAACGATGAAGAAAAAGAATTAAAAAATATTATCGACGAAGGTACAAAAATTACAGTAGAAAAAATTGACAAAATCAAAGATACAAAAATTACAGTAGAAAAAATTGAGAAAATCAAAGAATATATAAAAGGGAAAGTAACAGAATATAAAGAAAAATATACCTGTCCACAAAATTTTTGTAAAAAAATAAAAGATATTAAGATATATGATGAAAATAGGCAGGGTGAGAGTGAACCAATCTTTCAGGTTTTTTTTAAGGGTACAGATATAAAGCAATTACTTATCGACAATAAAGTTGCGACAAATGATGGTTTTGTACAAAAAATAAAGATAAGTGAAATTAAAGAGATTATAGAAGAAATAACTAATAAAATACAAAAACAAACAGAAAACAATAATTCATTAGCAGCATTATTGGATATGAATAAACAAAGTTCAAGAACTGCGTTAGAATATGAACCAAAACCACATATAAATGATAAAAACAATAACAAATTACTTTTAGACGCTATAGATCTTAAGTTTAAGGAATCATTCAATTTTCACTTTTTTGATAACAATCTTTTTATACAACCCAAAAACGAAATAGGCAAGGAGAATGTTATTAAGATAGACATAGAAAATATAAAAGCAGGAAATATATATTACCAGATAAAAAAAGCAATAAGAAAAATAAATGATAGTCCCAATAAAGTTGGTATTCATGGGAAAAATGCAGCAGAAATAGAAAAAATAAATGATAGTCCCAATAAAGTTGGTATTCATGGGAAAAATGCAGCAGAACTAGAAAAGTTATTAGGAAAAACTTCTTTGGCAGAAATAGATAAAAAGGTATATAACCAAACTATTGTTGATAAATGGAGAAAACTTGTTACGAGAGGAATAGAAGCTGAGAAAAACACACATAATGTGGTGAGATATTAATGTGCAATATTTTTTCTAACAAAAACCAATATCAGCAAAATGATAAAAATCATTCTGCCCAGCCTACTTTCTTCAAAAATTCATCATATGTTCCTTCAAAACAAAAGGTTTTTCCTCCGTCAAAAACTATCAATTTTGTTGCTATTTGTCTTAAAAAATATTCATTATGCGTAACCATAATAACGGCCCCCGGAAATTCTTTTATTGCCTCCATCAAAGCCTCCGATGATTCCATATCAAAATGATTTGTTGGCTCATCTAATAAAAGCATATTTACTGGGGTAAGAATTATTTTACCAAGCATAACACGAGATTTTTCTCCGCCCGAAAGTACTCCAATTTTTTTAAATGCTAAATCGCCATTAAACATCATACTTGCACAAACTCTACGCACTGTTGTTACATCTAGTTTTGAATCAACCTGTTCAAGTTCTTGCACAATTGTTTGATCATGATTTAATCTTTCAACATTCATTTGCCCAAAATAACCGTATTCAACTTTTTCGCCAACAGAAATTGATCCACCTTCAAACGGTTTTTCATTGCCAACCAAAACCTGTAAAAGTGTTGATTTACCATTACCATTTTTACCAATAATACATATTTTATCGTCATCATGCACATCAAAACTTAAATCTTTTATAAGCATTTTTGCTGGATCGTAAGCAAATGAAAGATTTTTTATTGACATCATTTTATCTTTGCTGCCATAATTTAAATAATTAAATTTAAAGCTCAAACTTTTTACATCAGATAATTTCATTTTTACTTCTTGTTTTTCAAGACCTTTCTCCATCGATTTTGCACGACTAGCCATAGAGGCTTTGGCACCAAATCTTTTAATCCAGTCCTCTGTTTTTTGACGCTCTTTTTCTTCACGAATTCGTGTATCTTCATGAATTTTTTCTTCAACTTCAATTTGTTCAATAATTTTATTTGTTTTTCCTTCAATTTTTCTAAAATTATTACGATGAATAATCAAAGTATGAGTTATAATACTATCCATAAACGCACGATCATGCGTTATCAAAATCAGTTCATTTTTCCATTTACGCAAAAACTGTCCAAGCCACCTAATTGAATAAATATCAAGATAATTCGTTGGCTCATCAAGCAATAACATATCTGGCTCCATAAGCAAAATTTTTGCTAAATTAACTTTAATTTGATAACCACCAGAAAATTGCATTGGATCTTGATACATTTGTTCTTCTGTAAAACCAAGCCCTAACATAATTTTTTCACCTTTCCATCCTTCATGCTCTCTATCTTCTGGTAAAATACTGCATACTTCTTCAATTGCCGTAGGTTTTTCAAAATGAATATGTTGCTCTAAATGTCCCATTCTATAACCTTGTGGAATATCAATAGAACCCTCATTCGGTGTTAATTTTTTTAGCATCATTTTAAAAAATGTACTTTTCCCGCTACCATTTCTACCTATTAAACCTATCTTTTCTCCCGAATTAATTACAAAACTGGCCTCCTCAAATATTGGATTACCTGAATATGAAATAGAAATGTTCTTAACATTAATCATTTTTTATGTGCTTATTTAACTATAATTAACTCTTAAATGAAACCATTTTTACAAAAATCAAGCTAATTATTCTTTTGATATATAATGTTAATTATATAAGTTATTTTTTAAAAATCAAAGTAGCATTTGTGCCACCAAAACCGAATGAATTAGAAATAACAGTTGATATTTTATGTTCCTGTGCTACCAATGGAACCAAGTTAATTCCTGTGCATTCTTGGTCTGGATTTTCTAAATTTAATGTAGGTGGAGCAATACCAGTTTCAATAGCTTTAATTGAAAAAACCGCTTCAATCGCTCCTGCACCACCGAGTAAATGACCCGTTGCAGATTTTGTTGAAGATATAGGAACTTGCGAAATTCTATCACCAAGCATTCTTTTATAAGCACGCAATTCCGCTAAATCACCCAAAGGAGTTGATGTTCCGTGTGCATTAACATAGCTTATATCATTTGGATTTATATTTCCTCTTTCCATAGCCATTTTCATTGCTCTATATCCGCCATTTCCTTGTTCATCTGGTGCCGTCATATGATTCGCATCGCCCGACATTCCATAACCTGCAATTTCGCAATAAATTTTAGCACCTCTTTTTTTAGCATGTTCATATTCTTCTAAAACAAGCACCCCTGCCCCTTCACCCATCACAAATCCATCGCGTGCCATATCCCATGGTCTTGAAGCTTTTTCTGGTGTATCATTAAAATTTGTAGACAATGCTGTTAGCGCATTAAACCCAGCAATTGCAATACCACAAACTGCACCTTCTGCCCCACCAGCAACCATAATATCTGCCATGCCATATTTTATAATATTTGCTGCATCGCCAATTGCATGATTACCTGTTGCACAAGCCGTAACAACCGAATGATTTGGGCCTTTAAAACCATATTTTATACTAACATTTCCAGAAACCATGTTAATCAAAACTGACGGCAAAAAAAATGGACTAATTCGCCCAGATTCGTGCCCATATAATTTGAGAGTATTCTTTGCAATTGCTTCAATTCCCCCAATTCCAGAGCCAATCAAAACACCAATCTTTTCTAATTCTTCTTCATTTTGAGTTTCTATCCCAGCATCTTTAATTGCTTCTTGAGCGGCTGCCATACCATAAACACAGTATTTGCTCATTTTTTTGATTTCCTTAAACTCGATATAATTTGTTGGATTAAAATCGCCACCAATATCGGTCCACTTTATTTCACCTGCAATTTTTGTTTCAAAATTTGTAGTATCAAATGATTCAATCTTTGATATACCAGATTTACTATTTATTAATTTATTCCACGAATCTGACACAGAGAACCCAAGTGGATTAACCGTGCCAAGACCTGTAACAACAACCCTTCTATTTGACATAAAACGGAATATTACATATTTTCTGTTATATGGTTCACAACATCACCAACAGTTAGCATTTTTTCAGCCACATCATCAGGGATATCGATATCAAATTCTTCTTCAAAACGCATGATAATTTCAACTTGATCAAGACTATCAGCACCAAAATCATCAACAAAATGAGATTCGCTTTTGATCATATCTTTTGCAACACCAAGTTGTTCAGCAATGATATCCTTCACTTTTTCTAAAATTTGAGAATCATTAGCCGTATCATTTTTTAAATCTGCCATATATATATTAGTAACTTTATAAAAATTTTAATTGCTCATCACAACATCACTATCGCAAGCGACAAATTGATTATCACTTAACTTATAGATAATTTGCAAGAAAAATTTAAATATATTTTTTAAGCCTTATAAATACTAACTATATTATATATTTTTAACTAATACATTTTTCTCCTGACCTTCTTTCTTGGTTCAATTTTTTTGTAAAACCATTATCAGAATCTTGAACCGGCGTTATCGCTTTTTCAAAATCAACATCATCTTGTTTGGCAATAAGATTATTTGGTGATATAATTACTTTACTATTAAATTTCCCATCCCAATCTGATAAATTTTCTTTTTTTTCTTTTAGATATTTTTCGCGTTCATCTTTTTCTTTCTTTGTTTTATATTGAATATTTCTATATTTTTCTGATTCAATTTCTGTTTGTGATACAAAATAATCAATAATCATATCTTGAGATTTTTCGGTTGATATATTTGCTTTATTTTCGTTTAAATGCATTTCAAGATTTGCATTTGATGTTTGCAAAATATCAGATATAAAATCAAATGTTTCTTGTATTTTAATTATTTGCATTTTTGTTAAATTATCATTTGTATTATCAAGATTTATACTAACTAAACCATTGGGATCCTTTTGTATCTCAATATTAATTTTATCAAGTGTTATTCCTTTTTTTTTCAAAATTTTTTCCATACTTTTTTGCAAAGATTCTGTATAATCTTTTAATGATTTTTTTTGATTAATATTTTTTATAGCAGTTTTTACTTTTTGATTATAAAAAGCAACAGATTTAGCCGATCCTACCGTACCCGCCGCAACACGATCTTTATAAATAATTAAATCTTTTATTTTTTTTAATTGATTTATTATTTTATCAAAAACCATTCCAGTTTTAAAAGTATTTATAGTCCAAAAAAGAATTTCGGCATTCCAAGCTGCAAATCTCATACATAAACCATTGTTTGCTTGCATTTTTAATTCTGGTATCTCATCGGTAAACTCACAAAACATTTTTTTCTTTTTAATTGTATTATACAATTTTGTTATTTCTTCTGGTGTTGTGCTTTCTAATGTTATATCGCCAATTAACCTATCAAACCTTGGCGATAAGTTACCAGATTGTTGTAACATCTTTAAAACAGGAAAAAAATATGCAACAAAACTATTTACACCAGATGAACCAATATTTTGGCTATTTGCAGACATTATTTTGTTTATTTTGCCAAATTTATCAACACCAAAACTAAATGCAACTTCATGACCCGTATTTGTATTTTTTGGTAAAACACTAATAGATGTTGTTATTGTGCCTTGACGATTAGTATTCGCAATAGATTTAATTTTTTTGATAGCAAATTGATTCCTATCATCATCAGCATCATCTCCAAACAAAGCCATCAATGGACTTTCAAACAAGGTATTTTTTTTACCATCAACTGTCATTGTTCTTTCTATGTGTGGCTTTAATGAATTATATGCAGTTTTTACATAATCATTATGATCTGTTGCCCACATTGATGTTCTTAATTTGCCATACATATAATCAAGATAGTATTTGTATGGATTTTGTAACATCTCTAATAAATTTTGATTATCATGTTCAGTGGCTGGATTTATAGGATTATAATATTCGCCAAGATTATCATCTTTTATAGATTCATAATTATAATTTTGACTTGGTGTCATCATTAAATCAATCACATTATCATCTGACAACAAATGATCATTTAAGCTAGGAAATCTTTTTAATATCTCTTGAAATTGCAACATTGTCATATTTTCTATATCATCATTTTTTATACCCAAATCTGGGTTATTATTAAAATATGACTGACAAGATTCTATAATAATTTGGTTTGGTGATTTAAGATTCTTTTGCTCACGCTCTAATTTTGTGCCACTTGATGTAATTTTTTTGTTTTTAAATAATTTTTTAGATGCCAAAGTGGCACCAGTTTTTGCTACATCACCAACAGCATCACGCTTGTCAATTTTATCAGATGACGACATAAAACCACTCTTACGCATTGACAATTATTTTTATATAAAAAACTACTTTATAATTAATTATTTTCTTATATATGTCAAGTGCCGTTTTACAAATAAAATTTTTATCAGATAAAGCAAAAAATATATATAATAACGGAGAATTATTAGCCTATCAAACAGATGGAAGTAGTGGCTTTGATGTTCGTGCAATATCAATTGTTACACAAAATGGTGAAAAACATGATTTATCACAAGATTTTATATTACAAGGTGGTCAAAGAATTCAAATTCCAACAGGAATATCTGTGGCAATGGAAAAAACTCACGAAATTCAAGTTCGTTCTAGGTCTGGTTTAGCATGGAAAAATGGTCTTTTTGTACTTAATTCTCCCGGAACTGTTGATAGCGATTATCGTGGTGAATTATGTGTAATATTGATGAACAATAGCACCGAACCTTTTACAATAAAACTAGGTGACAGAATTGCACAAGCTGTATTTTGCCCAGTTATCCGGGCCGAAATGATATTTGTTGACGAACTAAACGAAACAAACCGAGGCAATGGCGGCTTTGGATCAACAGGTCATAGCTAAAAGTTATAACAAAATTCATTCTATATTTTTATCTCTTTTACAAAAAAATCAATTATTTTTTGTTTTGTGTTAATAAAATCAATTACTAAAAATATTTATTTTTATAATAAAACATTTTAACATAAAAATGTTTGCAATTGTTATAATTTATTAATTACAAAATTTTATATAAACATCATTAACTGTGGATTTTCAATAAACTTCTTAACATAAAGCAAAAAATCAACGGCATCACTATTATTTATAACACGAGCATCAAATGTTGCTATCACATTAACAACAGAATCTTGGTTGCGACAAATTGCCACAGAAAGTGCCTGATTATCAACAATTTTTGGTATCAACATAAATATTTTTGGTTCATGTATAACATTAATTGTTGCAACATCAATATTTTTCAAATACATCTGTTCCTTTATTTGGGCACAAGATAATAAATCGATATCTTTAATTACAATCCCATTAATTGCCATATCTATTTGTTTTTTAAAAACAACTTTATCATCAAAAACTAGTGCATTAAGCATTGAAAATTCATTTAACGACATATTTATAGCCTTTAAAAACAATGCCAAATATTCATCAATATTTTCTGATTCAATTTTATTTACACATATTTTTTCTATAATCGTTGTTTGAATAGCACCTGTATATGCTTTTGCAATTGCTATTTTTCTATCATTAGAAAATTCAACCACATCATCTTCATCGCTTGTTATAACAGATTTATCAAACAAAACATCTTCTTTTAAAATACCACCTCGTTTGCCACTACCACTTATCTGGTTCAAATTGATATTATTATCAGATGCAATCTTTTGGGCAGACGGAGAAATAGAAATAGACGGTTTTGCAACAACTATCTCTTGTTTTATTTGAGGCTTTGAAACAACCTGATTTGATGGTTCAATTGAAGCCATATTAGCTCCAACCTTAACAACCTGATCAAGCTTTACAAATATCTCAGATACAATTCCGCTAACAGTAGAAACAACCTCAACTGTTACTTTTTCTGTTTCAAGCTCAAACAATAAACCTCCATTTTCTACAAAATCACCAATTTTTTTGTTAACCAAAAGAACTGTTCCTTCTGTAATAGATTCGCCCATTTGTGGGACTTTTATAATAGTTTTATCAGACATTTTTACGCCAAATTATAACAACATCACCAAAAGTAAACAACATTTTCTTAACATTAATTTTATTCATAACTTGATTGTTATCAATCATATACATATCTTCTTTTACACCAAATTCAACAGAATTTAGCCCACGCTGAATAATCTTTGTATACTCCATATGTGCAGCATTACCATATTGCTCTATCGGCTCAGAATCAATAATTGCATTACCTGTCAAAGACAAATGATTATCGTCTATCATCGCAAATTCTCTGTTATGAGATTCTGTGCTACCATCTTCAAAAACAATATTTTGATTCATTTTTAATACACCGGGTGATTCACAGTTACCTGTTGCTGTAACTTTAAAACGAATAGTTGCTCTATCACGATAATCAAAAAATATTCCATAACCTTCTGTTACACCACAAAAATACGATACAACATTAAACACTGGTTTGTTTGTCTCGTAAATCTTTGTAGAAACAGAACAACCACCAAACAATAAACAAAATAACGATAACTTAACAATACTTTTCATATAAAAACCTACTAACAATACATTAAAAATAAATAATATTATCTTAAATGCAATATTTTATATTTATTTTTTACCCATACCAAATCCTTGACCTTGACCCATAGATTGACCCCTTTGCATTTCAAGCATTGCCTGATGATAACCTTTATTGACAAGTGTTTCACGATTAATATTTTGTAAATCGATACCCATTTTATTTGCCAACATTTGGGTGAACTTACCAAACACCTGAACTTTAATACCAACAATTTTTGGAGCAGAAACTGTTTTTTGTGCAGAATCAACCGCAACATCTTCTGTTTGCTCTTGTTCTTTTTTAATTCGCTCAACCTCAACCAAAACTTCTTTAACTTTTTCACGACTCAAATGATCTTCTTTATTTGTTTTATTTTCTTTTTTCTTATATTCAACACTATCATCATCTTGATCGTCTATTATAAAATCAACAAAATTATCAATTAAAAATTTAAAAAATATCAACTTAAACATTTTCCATAAAAATTTTGCTATAATAAATATTATAACAGAAATAGTAACATAAATAGCAATGTTAAAAAATAACATAAATTTAACAAATAAAACCATTAAATTGTTAAAATTGTTAAAAACTTTTCACAAAAAACATTTTTAACAAAAATTAACAAAAGAAATAAAAAATTAACAATTTTTAAAAACCAAAAAAATATACAATATTTAATCTTTTTAACATATTTAACATACTAAATAATAATCATCAAA
>CAMCQG010000026.1 GCA_945876965.1 Rickettsia typhi | reverse complement strand
ATTAAGATGTGCATCGCTTGCATGAGAGCTAATTTTCATCATTTTTTGTAATTTTTTTGCCCCATAATTCGTCACAATATAGGCATAGCCCCCTCCATAACCAGTTATACTATTTGCTTTATCTCTTGAGTCAACATATTTACTTATATAATCATTAATTTTTATAAAATTAAGATCTTTAATGTTTTGTGGCAGGCTATTAAATGGTATATATTGCTTAATATCATCTTTTGCATCACCAAATACATACAAATGATCATTAACACCAAGACCAACTAAAAAATATAATAAATCAATATCATTTTTATTGTTAATATTTGCAACAACCTTTTTATAATAATCTTTAAAACCTTTTGCCAAAACAATATCGTCTTCAAAAATGAGTCCAAATTTTAAATTTTCATTGGCAATTTTATTAATAATTTCGTAATGACTACAATAAATCCCAATTTCTCCTGCCCTTAAAATATGTGCAGGGTTTGCAACATAATAAATCCAATCAACATTTTTGCAATGAATATTATATTGTTGTCCTGCCTTAAATTGCCACTTATTATCCTTTAAATCATAGCCTAAATGTTTTTTACCTTGTTCATCAGTTATAACAACATCATAGCCCAAAACTGCATCAAATCTTTGATATTCTAAACCAGAATTATCAAGTTGCTTAGAAACTTTCTGCCATCTTTCTTTGTGCGTATCAAGATTCATAACAAAAATTTTACCATTCTGCAAATCATCGCTTTTTTTTATATTTTTAAAACTTTCAATTCGTGTTAATTTTAGCGTTTGACTGATCTCATCAATTTTATAATCTTTTGCTATTAAGGATCTGTTTAAATTTGCATTATAAAAATAAGCACCAACTATCAATACTAATATTATTATATTTTTTATCATATCTTTATATATAAAGTATTAATAATTTCTGCAACTTCACTACTATCAAGCAATAATTCAGGTAAAACACCAAAAATAATAACAAAACCGCAAATAATTGCCAACCCAACAACACCAAAAATATTAATATCATACAACACAACTGCGCCACCATAACTTGAAAACAACAATTTTTTAAGTAATTTAAGCATATATAACGCACTCAAAACTACCCCAAAACACATAATTCCACTAACAACAAAATTAACTTGCGATGCAGCAATAATAGAAACAAATTCACCAACAAAACCACTTGTTAATGGCAAACCAATATTTGCAAATGTTAAAATTGAAAAAAGAGTCGCAAATTTTGGCATCGAAGTTGCTAAATCACCATAATATCCAATTTCGCGAGTATGAGTTTGATGATATATCAAGCCTATACAAATAAATAATCCACCAGAGATAAATCCGTGGCTAATCATTTGCAAAATTGCAGCATAAACTCCATTTTTATTCAAGCAAAACAAAGCAATAACAACATATCCCATATGTGCTATCGATGAATATGCAATAATTTTTTTTATATCCGTTTGCTTTAAAACTAGTAATGAAGCATAAATTATTGCAACCAAGCCAATAATAAACATATAATTTTGATATTGCAAATTAACTTCTGGAAACGCCGGCAAAACAATCTTTAAAATTCCATATCCGCCCATTTTTATAATAATTCCAGCTAAAAAAACTGACCCACCCATAGGAGCCTCCACATGAGCCGCTGGCAACCAACTATGCAAAGGAATAACAGGAATTTTAATCAAAAAGGCTATCATTATTCCAATCCAAAGACATTGTTGAATTTCGATTGGAAATGTGGGTATTGTAGCAACTATAACACTAATTTGCGTACTATCAGCTTGCAATACAATATAAATCATTGATACCAAGAAAAATAGCGATCCAAAAACCGTATATAACAATAATTTAAAAGCTGCTTGCATACGCTTTTCACTACCAAATGTGCTAATCAATAAAAACATTGGTATCAACGACAATTCAAAGCAAACATAAAATGTTATAATATCTGTTGTTAAAAAAAATCCAATGATTAAGCCAGTTAAAACAAAAAAACTTATATAATATCTTTCAATATGTTTTTCAATTGTTTTATATCCACAAAAAAATGTTATAAATAATAAAAATGTTGTTAATAATGCAAATAATGATGATAATTTGTCAGAAGCAAATGTTAAAAAATATTGCGAACTAACATCGGTTGTTTGAATGCTAAAACATGAAACATAATAATTAATACCAGCAATAATCATTAATAATCCACTATACACAATCGCAATTTTATGTTTATTTTGGGATGGTAAATTTAGCAATCCAGCAAATATAAATGGTGCTAATAACAATAAATTTATCATTAATTTTTATGTTTACCTATTATCATTCTTATTAAACAGACCCCCTCATATTAAAAGTCAAGTTTTAATCCTTATTCTGCTTTTTGTTGTAAATTTATCATTAATGCTGATATTTTTTTTATTGCGACCATATTTTTTAACAGCTTTATTATTAGTATTTACCTCATTTGCATAAATTATATATCTTATAACATCAACAGTAAAAGTTGGATATTGTTCTTTTAAGACTATATATTCATTTTCGGTAATAAATTTACCAACATCGCTATTTATATCATATGCAAAATACGGTGCTTTGCTAATTGCTGATTCGTTTTTCATCAAGACATTTCCTTCTATATCAATAAGACCATTATCTTTATAATACCTCATTTCATCACCAAATATATCTGTATTTTGACCATTTGTATATTTAACTTTATCTTTGATTATCATATAATCTAATGCCATTTTTTTTAAAAAACATTTACCAAATTGCCCATCTATCACGCCATCATTATTTATCATTTTAACATTATCATATAAATCGACAATATTTGTCTGTTTATCATAATGTAATCTATCCGATGTTACTGTTGCCGTTATATTTTCAAACTTATTATTATCATAAAAATATATTTTTACCGAACCAACTAAATCTATCGTTTCGCCACTGTTTTTTATTATAAATTTATCAGCAACAAATCGCATTCCATCTTGCCACAAATCAATACCTTTATTGCCATAAAAATCGCCAGTATCAGTGTATCCATATAATTCATTTGCTGTTCCATGGTTTCCACTTACACAATCCATTTTTATTTTGTTGTCTATTTCCAAATAAGATTTATCACCATAATATAATGCTTTTGTTGATCTAAAATTACATAAATCTCCGCCTACAAATCTAATAAATACAGGATCGATAAATAATGTTAAATCGTTAGTTAATTTTTCTGTTTTATTGCTATTAAGTCTAACTGGTTTTTCTGTTGCCCCCAAAAAATAATTTTGCACGCCATATGATATAAAATCGCTACCATTTTTTTTACTATCTTCGTTATATGTAAAATCGGCACTGCTTAAACTTATTTGAATATTTGGTGTTTTTGGTATGTTTGTTAAAAATATTATTACAAATATCTTACTCGCAATAAATAAAAAAACACCAGAGCATAAAATATATGATAAATTTTGGGATTTTTTATAATTATCAATTATAATATTTTTCATTATACTTCTATAATTTCTTTTTCTTTTTTTGCCGTTAAATCATCAATTTTGGCAATAAAATCATCTGTTAATTTTTGCAAAATAGTTTCATTTTTATTTTTATCATCTTCTGATATCAGTTTATCTTTTTCAAGTTTTTTGATTATATCCATACCATCTCTTCTAATATTTCTAATTGATATTTTAGAATTTTCGGCTGTTTTTTTTGTAAATTTAATCCAGTCTTTACGAGTATCTTCTGTCATTTTTGGTAACTTAACCAAAATTGAGTTACCATTTGAACTTGAACTAACTCCTAAATTTGCTTCTTGAATCGCTTTGTCTATTGCCCCCAACGATGATTTATCGTAAGGAGAAACACTTAATGTAAAATTATCCATTACATTTATAGTTGCCAATTGAGATAATTTCATTCTTTGTCCATAACTTTCTGCAAAGACACTGTCTAATAAACCAGGGTTTGCTCTGCCAGCTCTAATTCCAGCAAAATCGTGCACTAAAACATTCAAGGTTTTTTGCATTGTTTCATTGTATGTGTTTTTATCCCAAGACATTTTTTTAAAGGTAAATTATGTTAAAATATAAAATCTTATTTTTATCTTGCAAGAAAAATTATATTTTTCTATTACATATTTATATAATATTATAAATGTATTATGTTTTATAATATTTGACTGCCTTGGCGATAAAATTAGATGCAAAAAATAATGCAATTATATTTGGAATTGTAATTCCCAAATTGGCAATATCTGCTAAATTTAAAATAGTACTAAAATTTGTTGCCGTAATGCATACCAGATATGATAAAAAAAGCATTATATTATATATAAATATTTTTTTCTCTCCAAATAAGCTGGCAAATGCTCGCTGTCCATAATATGCCCAAGCCGTTGCAGCAGATATTCCAATAGAAGGAATTAAAATAAGCAATATATAATGAAAATTTGGATGCACAGTATTTAGTGCATAAACCATAATATCCAAACCTGTTTCGCCGTATAAATAAGCATCAGTTATTGCGACCATTAAGCCTGATGTCATACATAAAATACTTGTTGTTAAAATTGGCGTTATCATTCCAATAACTGCCTCTTGCATTGAATTTTTATTGATACTATTGCTATGCGAAATGGCACCCGAACCCATTCCTGCTTCGTTGCAAAAAAAGCCTCTTTGAAACGCAAAAATAACCATAGATAAAAAACCTCCAAAACCCGCCTTAAAACTAAATGCTTCTGTAAAAATTGCATAAAAAACAGGAACAATATTATGATAATTTTTGATCACCACTATTGTTGCCACCACAAAATATATTTTGCTCATTATAGATACAGTATTGCTTGCAATCATAATGATTCTATGAAAACCACCAGACACAATTGTAATAATTATAGAAGCCAATACAAAACCAAATAATAAATTATAATCTTGTAGAATTGGAACAAAATGCCTAAGTGTAGTTGCTGTTTGATTGAGCTGAGCTGACGCAAAAGTTGAACAAAAAAGCATTACAATAAATATATTTGCTAAGATTTTCCCAAATAAAACCCAGCCTTTTTCTGCAAAAAATTGTTTTATATAAATTTGTGGACCACCGATATATGATTTATAATCTGGTGAGATTATTCTATAATAATGTCCCATAAAAATTTCTGATAGCCTAACTGATGTAGCCAATAAACCACTAACCAACACCCAAAAAATTGAACCGACACCAAATGTTTTAATCATCAAAACAACCCCAAACATAGTTCCTATATCAATACAGGATCCAATCGTCATCATTACGATATTCTTAGATGTTTCTTGTCTTATTTTATCATTTTTTATGTCAATATTTTGATTATATTGCAATTTTTTAGACCAAAGAAGTTTTGCTGATGTCAAAATTAATCTAAAATTTTTACCAGCAAATAAAAAACTAAACAATATAGTAGATGCCGATAACCATAAAATTAAAAACGGTAATTTAATATTATTTTGCCAAAATAAAACATTAAAAAATAAAATATTATTGCCAATAACTACAATTTGCTCGATAAAATTATTTATTATTATATTCATATTATAGCGATATTAATCCATATTGATTAAGCAATGCATTATTTTGCCTAATAAAATTAAAAAATTCATGACATTGTGTCTTATTTTGCCCACTAGCAATAAGCCAAGTTGTGATATCCTCTTTTTTATTAGAAGAATATATTAATTTTCCACTATTTATTACCGACTTAATTGGTCCAATTGCAACTTCGTTATTAAGTAGAGGCTTATCTAATAAATCTTTCGATTCCATATGTTTTAACATATTAGCAAAATCATTATTCAAGTAATATGATTTACAAAAATCTTGTAGATTATTTTTTATAACAGTTGCATCAACAGAATCAACAAAAATTAAATCTATATTTTTATGCAAAAAAGGTGCTATTTTATCTATATCAATATCTTCATTTAAAATTAAATACATCTGTTCAAATTTTATATTATATTTATTAGAACGATGCTCTTTTAACGAAATAATAGCCTGCTTATAAGTTATATCACCAATTGAATAACTATGTAAAGGAACAATTTTACTTGCAATTGATTGGCAAATATTATCAACAATATATCTTTGATACCAATTAATAATTATATCCTTTATGTCTGCACTATTTGTATTCAAAACAAGAGTCATTTTATTATTATCAACAAAATCAATAAACTCAGATATTGATCCAAGCTGTATATTATTATCATTATTATTCATAATAGCTCCAATTTGCATATTTATCGCCATGTAATCTTCTTCTGAAATATAATTTTGTAAAAAAATATTTGGTCTTTTTGCGCTTAAAATATAACAATTTCTTTTTTCTATATCACTAACTTCTCTTTTATCATAATCAAATATAATCGCAATTTTTTTCTTTTGCATAATAGAATATTTATCTGCCAGCAGACTAAAAGGTTTAATAAAAAGTGTTGTTGCATAAAAATTCAAGGCATCTTTATTCTCAAAAGATTTTACATTTCTGCGTAAATCCGACATAATAAGAACTATGCGAACTATCAATGCAGCAATCAAAATAATAACAATACCAGTAGCGATTAATATTTTGGTTTTTTTTGATATAAAATCAATGTTCATAAATGTGTTGCAAATTATTTAAATATCGTTTATTTTTATAATCTTAAATATCAACTTAAATAAAATGATTTTTTTTAACTATTTATTATTTTTAACACCAATTGTTTGCCTTGTTCGTATTCATTGGCTTAGTATTGTATTAATAATAATGTTTATTTCGTTGTTACCAAGTTTAAAATTAATTATTAAAAAACGATATTTTGTTGTTAAGCACGAAAGAATAAAAATAGAGCATCCTGTACCAGATATTTTATGTTTTTTAATTGTTATCTTATTTGCACACCAAATATTGTCGTTGATAATATTTGATTTTGATATACCAGCTTATTTTTATAAGGGGTTAACAAAAATAGTTACAGAAATTGTGCAAACATTAATTGGAATTAGTATTTTATATATTTTGCAAAATTCACATAAAGATTATCAACAGAGTTTATCATTTTTGATAAAAGGAATAATATTTGCTGCAATATTTTTTGTATTTGATCATATTTTGGATCATAAAATATTAAGCTTATTAATGCCTCATTTGTCTTCGCTAAATGGATATAATATTTCGCAATCTCATCAGGGGCAGGTGTTTTGTTCTGTAATTGTATGGCCATTAGTTGGTTATTTATTTATTTTAGACAAAAAAAAATACGCTTATTGGTTGATATTTTGTGCAGGATTAATTGCATTTGTGGCATTTGTTTTTCATGGACTTAATTATAATGCGATACTAAGTTTTTTAACTGGATTATTTGTATTTATATTTTTTATCAAATATAAAAAACATTTTAGCGAATTATCAATTTTTGCATTTTTATTTTTAATGCTTATTGTTCCCATATTATTTACTATTTTCGAACAAGAACATTTATCTTTATTGCCAAAATTTAAAGATAGCATTTCGCACAGATTTTGTATTTGGCATTATTATACTCAAAAGATATTTGATAATATATTGTTTGGATACGGATTTAATTCGGCAGAAAAATTTGGAATAATAGAAAATGTAACCTGTAATATGATACAATCTTTTAGGCATTTAAATCCTGCATTGGTTGCCAACGGGCATCACCCACATAATATTGGGTTGCAATCAGTTTTAGAGCTTGGTTTGATTGGTATAATAATTATTATATCAATAGGCGTAGTAATTATTTTAAAAACAAATATACGCAACACATTTATAATAAGAAAACAAACAATTGCAATGCTAAACAATAAAAACACAATACACGCTAGTTTTTTAGCTAGTTTTTTTGCATTTTTGGTTTTTTTAATAGCGGCAGTAAATATCTGGTCTGCCTGGATTATAGCTACAATATTTTATATATCCATTATATGTAAAATGGTTATTCATAAAAAATAATTTTTTTAACACAAAATAGACCTAAATAAAGATTTATTTTATAAGGAATTTTTTGCAAAAAATAGCCAAAAAAGATAAACTTAAAAATGTATTGATAAACTATTTTTAGGGTAGAATTAGTATAAGATGCAAAAAACAAATATTAGCCAACAAAGTATAACTATTAATAGAAATATTTTATTTTTTAAGAAATCCTGCTATTCATTTTATTAAGCATCTCATCTATTTCAAGCTTACTAAGTGGTTTTATTTTTTTGATTAAAGCATGCTTTAAAACATCATCAATCGTATCACAAAGAACTATTTCACAGGCTTTTTTAACATAATCTGGCACTTCTTCCAAATCTTTGTTATTTTCTTTTGGAATACAAATAACCTTCATACCTAAGCGAATGGCAGCTGTCATTTTTTCTCGTAATCCACCAATTGGCAAGACTTTTCCACGCAATGTAATTTCTCCTGTCATAGCTAAATCGTGCCTCACAGGAATTCCAGTAAACAACGAAATAATAGTTGTCGTCATTGCCGCACCAGCAGAAGGGCCATCTTTTGGTGTAGCACCATCTGGCACATGAACATGAATATTGTGAGAATTTAAATCATGTAATTTTATACCATATTTAGCATAATTTGCCGAAACATGACTAAATGCTGCCTGAGCAGATTCTTTCATTACATCGCCAAGTTTACCTGTAATTTTTATTTCGCCTTTTGTTGCAGGAGTCTTAACAGCCTCAATTGTAAGAACATCACCACCCACTTCGGTATAAGCTAATCCATTTGTAACCCCAACCTGATCTTGTTTTTCAAATTCATTATCAATATATTTTTTAGCACCCAAATCTCTTTCAACAATTTTTGATGTTATTTGTAAAGTCTTAAAATCTGGTGATAAAATTGCTGGCTCCATTTTTGCCAAACTTGAAGACTGAACTATATGACCCTCTATTTTTTCTGGCTCAATAACAGTTGCTGGCTTAATAATTGAACCATTTTTCATCATTTTAATCAAATTTTTGCGAATTATTTTTGCAACTAAGCGTTCCAATTCACGAACACCAGATTCACGAGTATAATGCTCTATAATATCTTTAATTGCATCATCTTTAAATACAATTGATGTAGCTGGCAAACCAATTAATTCTAGCTGTTTTGATAGGATATGTCGTTTGCAAATTTCAAGTTTTTCATTCTCTAAATAACTTGGTACTTTTATTATCTCAAGTCTATCTAAAAGCGGTCTTTGCATTGATAAACTATTTGCTGTTGCAATAAACATAACATTTGATAGGTCGTATCCAACTTCTAAATAGTGATCGTTAAACTCATTATTTTGCTCAGGATCCAATGCTTCAAGCAATGCAGAACTTGGATCTCCACGATGATCCGAATTTAATTTATCAATTTCATCAAGTAAAATAATAGGATCGCTCGTTCCAGCTTTTTTCATAGCTTGAATAATTTTACCCGGCAATGCACCAATATAGGTCCTACGATGTCCACGAATTTCTGCTTCATCACGCACTCCTCCCAAAGCAATTTTAACATATTTTCGCCCCATCGATTCTGCAATAGACTTAACAAGAGATGTTTTTCCAACCCCAGGTGGCCCATATAAGCACAAAATAGCACTACGAGTTTTAGTGGTATTCATCTGAACTGCAATATACTCTAAAATAACTTCTTTTACTTTATCAAGCCCATAATGAGTTGTGTTAAGAATTTTTTCCGCAGTATCAATTGTAACAGTATTTTTATCGCTCAAAACTTGCCAAGGAACCGCAAAAAGCCAGTCTAAATAAGATCTTATATGCTCCGATGAAGACGCAGAAACAGTTGCAAGACGCTTTATTTCTTCATCAGCTTTATCATATGCTTCTTTGCTTAATTTAAGAGTTTTTAATAAATTAGCATATTTATCAACAGCTTCTGTATTGCCATCTTTTTCGCCTAATTCTTTTTTTATTGCCTTAATTTGTTCATGTAAATAATATTCTTTATGGTTTTTATCCATATTTTCTTTTACCCTATCTTGAACCGTTTTTTCTGCTTTCAAAATATCAATTTCATCCAAAATATGTGCATACAATTTTTCAAGCCTATCAGATGCAACTAAAATTCCAAGCATATCCTGCTTTATTTTATGTTCTAATGGCAAATACGATACCGCTGTATCGCAAAATAAATGTGGCTCTTTTATGTCTTCAATATAAGTTATTGAACTTTCATCAATTCTTTTATTAAGCTTTGCATACTCAGTTAGGCTCAACAAAATTTGACGCATTATAGCTTTTGTTTGATGCTCATCGGAATCGATTGTTTCTAGTTTTTTTAATTTTGCCAAAATTTGAATACCATTATCTTGATACTCCAAAGATTCAGCCCTATAATTTGCATCAACAAGCAATTTAAAAGTATCATCTGGCAATCTAATACACTGAATAATTGTTCCCACAACCCCAATATTATTCAAATTTTTTATATCAATATCGCCAACAGTGCTATCTTTTTGCACAACAATAAAAACTTTACGCCCTTTTTGCATAGCATTTGTCACAGAATGTATAGATTTTTCACGACCAATAAAAAGCGGACTAACAGTGTTCGGGTAAACTACAATATCTCGCAATGGCACAACTGGCAACCAATCTAAATCTTTAACTTTTTTTTTGCCAAGCTCTGCTTTGATAATTTTATCATATTTTTCTGTATCACCATCAACAACTCCTTGTTTTTTTTTCATCAAAACATTTACTATGTCAACAACATCAATAATATCTGCTTTTATTTTTTTTGTTTTTATTCTTGGCTTTATTATCTTTTTATCGTCTTTTGTAGCCATTGATCAATTAATAAATTATTTATATACATAAGATATATGATATTTTATTTTATATTCAACTAATTTTTAATTATTAAAAATAAAAAAATTTACATCATTAAGCTATTTATGATATTTATTGTGTCTATTAGATTATAATTTTATAGGAATTTTAATAAATTTTGGCAACTTTCCGGCCCGTAAATTAACCTGCAATGACGGAAAAATAAGCTGAGGAAAAGCTAAATTAATCTGTTTTTGTTCCATTTTTTTAACATAATCTTTTTTTTCTGTTTGACTATTTATTGAAATATTATATTTTTTTTCATCACCAATTGTTGTAATCAAAACAGGATCGTAATCTTTTTGTGGATATTCATGCCCAATATAAATTTTTGTTTCATCAGACAATTTATACAGCTTTTGTATTGAATCAAAAAGTTGTTCTGAGCTACCATCCGGAAAATCAGTTCTTGCGGTTCCAACTTTTGGAGAAAAAATAGTATCACCGGCAAATAATGAATTTTGAACATAATAACTAACACAAGCTGGCGTATGACCGGGTGTATACAGTACTTTTGCCCTTATATTACCTATATTAAACTCCTCTTCATCCTTGAATAGATAATCAAATTGAGAGCCGTCTAATGGAATATCTTTTTCATCAAAAAAAGGAACCCAATAAGATAAAACTTTTTTAATATTATCCGAAATTGCTATTTTTCCACCCAATTTTTGTTTTATATAATTAGATGCAGTTAAATGATCAGCATGAATATGGGTTTCTAAAATCCATTCAAGCTTTAATTCATTTATCTCTATAAATCTAATCACTTTATCGGCAGATTCGGTATATGTTTTACCGCTATTTGGTTCGTAATCCAAAACTGAATCGATAATTGCACATTTTTTTGTAGCCAAATCTGTTATAACAAAGGTAGCAGTTTTGGTTCGTTTTTCATCAAAAAACACTTCAACTTTCATAATTTTATAAATTAATTAAGAGGCACAACCAGCGGTTTTATTGTTACCAATAGAACAATTTCCTGCTACATTATTATCTTTTGAGTCCATGTTTAGCCAAGCAGTAATTCCACCCTCAACATTCCAAACTTCAATTTCTGGATTTTCAGCTACTAATTTTTTACAAGCCATCATACTTCTGCCACCTAGCTTGCAATGAATTACAATTTTTTTATTATTAATATTTTTTTTAATAACTTCGTTTAAAGTAATTTGCCCAACAGGAATTAATGTTGAACCTTCTATGTTAGCTTCGTCGTATTCGCTTTGTTCTCTAACATCAATTAAAAAAACTTCTTCGTTTGCAAGCCATTTTTTTAATGTTTGCGGTTCTAATAAATGGATCATATATTTATAATATAAATTAATATAATATATTAGTAATATCTAATATGTTATTGTCAACTATTTTTAATTAAATTTACAAAATAACAACCGATCTGTTTTGCAAACTGAACCATAAAAATAGCAAATAATCCAGCAATAATAACATCGTGTGCCCAATGTTTATAATAATAAACTCTACTAAAAGCGATAGCAAATGCAACTAAATAAAAAAATATTCCAGCAAATTTATTTATTCTTAAAAACAAAAAATGTGCAACCAAAAATGCAATAGCAGAATGCCCCGATGGAAAACTACGATTATTGCTTTTATCTGGACGCTCTTCGTGTATAAAATATTTAGAAACCTCAACAACACCAGAAATACCAATGCTAATAAATGAATATTCGGCAAATAAAATAGGATTTTTTGTTGCAACAGAATATATCATAGGTATAAAAAAATCTACATTTCTAACAAAAGTTGCAATATCTCTGCCATTGCGAAAATATTCATCTGATTTTTCTTGCTTGTATTCAAGTAAAAATAATATAACAAATAAACATGCAGCAAATATTGAAAAAATTACCTTAATTTTGATCCATTTTACGCCACTTAAAATATTATTACAAACATTATTGATCATTATTTTATTAATTTATTGGAACAATTTTAGCAAAAAATAATACTATCCGATATAAGAATTAAAAGCAATTACTTTTTTGAATTAACATAAACAACTAATGCAATTATTTAATATTGCTTTCACAGCAAATTTTATTTAAAAAACCTAATATTTCTTGTGTTTTTTTATCAATAATACAGTAATAAACAAATTTTCCAACCTTATTATCCTTTATAATATTATTTTCTTTCAATAATATTAAATGTTGCGATAATGCCGATTGAGAAATATCGATATTTTCAAGCAATTCTGATACATTTTTTGTGCCTTCAAGTAGATTACATAAAATCAATAAACGTATTGGATTTGCTATATTTTTTAGCAACTGAGCAACATCTTCAGCAACAATATTTTTATCCATAAATTTGCTTAAATAATATCAAAAATCCAATGCTTATTTTACAAGAAATTTTTTTGTTCCAAGGTGCTTTTGCTATAAGCAATGCTAATCCACAAAACCCAGTTAGCCCAGCAAAAGAAAGTCCAAACCCAAAAAAACCAGCTACAAAAACAAATTTTATATTTATAAAATATGTTAAAATGCTAGCAATAAAAACTGTTGTGCCTATGATTACATGCACCTGTCTTTCAAGGGAAATAAAATTTCCTTTTGCTTTTATTGTCTCATACCCATCTTCTTTCCATGCTAAAATTCCACCTTTTAAGCTATAGTAATTATGCTTCAATTCATAATTTTTTATTTTTTCATAAGCCGACTCACTACGCTTGCCAGACCTACAATATAATACTATTGTTTTATCAACAATATTTGATAATTTTGACCTATCTAATTCTGCAAGAGGAATAAGCATTGCCCCTTCAATATGCTCAGCTTCATATTCAATTGGTTCACGCACATCAACCAGAATAATCTCATTTTTATTTATCATTTCTTTTAGCTGTTTTGAAGTTATTGTATTCATAATATAAAAGCTTAATTTAACATATTAGTAATATCTAATATGTTATTGTCAAGACTTTTTATTAATAATTAATAAATGATAATTCTATCTTTGGTGTAGCCTCTGCTGATGATTAAAATATATCACATTTTTTCCATAGCGGTAATATTGCAAACATTTAACACAGATGAGATAACTGTTTTAACAGCAAAAATAATCGCTAAATTTTGCTCAGTTTTTTGTTTATCACTATCGACAAATTTAAAACCACTATTCCAAATTGAATGAAATTGAGATGCAACTTCAATAATATAAAAAATTAACAAATGTGGCTCATAATTTTTGACCGCAGTTTCAATTATTTGCTGATAACAACATAATTTTATCACCAATTCTAACAATTTTGTATTTGATAGATCTGGTATTGTTGGCTCAATTTTACCAAATATGTCCTCGGCTTTTCTAAGCACAGAACAACATCTTGCATGCGCGTATTGCACATAAAAAACTGGATTATCTTTGGATTGTTCTTTAACTTTTTCAAAATCAAAATTAAGTATAGTATCATTTTTTCTAGTCAGCATCATAAACCTTATAATATCAGGATCTACCTCGCTTAAAACATCGCTAGCAAGCAAAAAGTTCCCTGCCCTTTTGGACATTTTGACCGGTTCTCCATTTTTTAAAAAATTGACAATTTCGCATAACTTAGCATCAATTTCTGCCTTTCCATCGCTCAGTGCATTTACAACCGCAGAAATTCTTTTTTTATAACCCTTATGATCGCTACCCAAAATCAAAACCATTTTTTTATATCCACGCTGCAATTTATCATAATGATACCCAACATCACCTGCAAAATATGTATACGATTCATCGCTTTTTTTAAGCGGACGATCAACATCATCGCCAAAATCTGTTGATTTAAATAAATCCTGATCTCGCCCCTCCCAATCTTCTAATAATTTACCCTTTGGGGCTTCAAGCTTGCCTTTGTAAATAAGATTTTTTTGTTGCAAAATTTTAAATGCTTCATCGATTTTTCCTGCATCTGTTATTGCTTTTTCTGATGTAAATTTATCATGCTTAACCTTTAATTTTATTAAATCTTGTTTAATTAAATTTAGCATAGCATCCAAGATATATTCTCTATTTATCTCACCTTTGGCAGAAAAATTTTGTGCCAATTCAATTAAATAATCACCCGGATAACACCCATCAGGCATTGGCTCACTAAAATCGTTTTTGCGAACTTGTTCTAACCTGAATAAAAATGATTTTTCAAGAACCGCAATTTGTCCGCCAGCATCATTAACATAAAATTCACGAGTAACATCAAATCCTGATTTTTGAAGCAAAGTTGCCAAAACATCACCATAAACTGCCCCCCGAGTATGTCCAATATGCATAGGTCCTGTTGGGTTTGCCGACACAAACTCTATATTAACTTTTTCGCCTTGCCCAATATTTTTAAATGTATCAATATTCAAAATTGCATCTTGCCAAAATTTAACAGGCATTTTTATATTTACAAAACCTGGCTTTACCGATTCTGCATTTTCAACGCTCAATTTAGCAATAATTTCATCAGCAATTTGCATCGGGTTTTTGCCTAATTTTTTAGCTAAAACCATCGGTAAATTTGTCGAAACATCAAATTTATCACGCAACTCTTCTGGTGGCAAAACAACATTTATATCGTTCCAATCACAGACATTTTCAGATGCCTCACAAATTATTTTTTTTATTTTATCAAGCATATCTTATACAAAAAATGATTCACCACACCCACACGACCCCTTAGAGCTTGGATTACTAAATTTAAAACCAGACTGAATACCATCTGTCTCATAATCAATTTGCATTCCAAATAAAAATAATGATGACTTTGGATCAATAAAAATTTTTGTATCACCACAATCAATTGTTTCATCTTTTTGTGTAATATTTATCATAGATTCCGCATATTCCATTTTATATGCAAAACCACTGCAACCCTTTGTTATAACAGAAATTCTAACACCACTAACAGATTTTTTTTTCTCTACTTTTTCTAATATTTTTTGCTTAGCAATTTCGCTAATTTTAATACCTAAATATGCGGCACTAATATGAACAAAATTGTCTGGTGCAAAATTTACTGTTTGCACAGCGATATTTCCTTGTTTTGTTTCAACAGATGGCGTTAAGCAACTTGTCATAGATTTTTTTCAATAAAATTAAATATTATTTCCATCATTTGTCTATTTATTGTATGCTCAGTATTTGGTATGATATGCAACTCATTCTGTATGTTATTATCTTTTAAAAACATTGATGAAACACGAGAAATTGATGCCGGCAAAACAGAATCTTCTTCTCCGTGCAATAAGCAAAATGGAGTTGTAATTTCTTTTGGATGAACACCAGTTTTTTCTAATGCAATAGTAGATGCACCACCGCTAATGCTTATAAGTCCTGCAAAATTATGTTTTGAAGTTAAAGCTAAATGATTAACAATAAAGGCTCCCTGTGAAAAACCAGCCAAAAAAACCTTACTATAATCAATATCATATTTTTTTACTTCACTATCTATAAATTCGTGCAAATATAAAACTTCATTTACGCCATTTGCAAATATTTCAACAGCTTTTTTTTGACTTTCATTCACCCCATCCAAGTTAAACCATTCATATCCATCACTATATGGATGAGGCATAGATCCGTCTGGCGCAATAAGTAAAAAATTTTCAAACCGCTCAGAAAGATCGTTAAATGCGTGTAAAATTCCACCACCAGAATCTCCATATCCATGCATTATAAACAATAAATACTCTGGTTTTTTACAATTATTATTTTGTAATTTATGCACTTTAAAATTTACCATATCTATTATACTAAAATATAACTATTATTTTATCAAAAAATATAAAAATCAACCATTAATAATTATCTTGAATTTTAAAAAAAGTATATGAATAGCTAATTAATTATTTATTAAAAAAATGCTTTTTTTAGACGAAACAAGAATATTCGCAAAGGCTGGACGCGGAGGAAATGGTGCCGTTAGTTTTCATAGAGCAAAATATATAACAGAAGGTGGTCCAGACGGAGGAAACGGTGGAGATGGCGGTGATATTGTTTTGCAAGCTGTTGAAAATTTAAATACATTGATAGATTTTAGATTTAAGCGTAAATTTTTTGGCACAGATGGTGCACCAGGTCGCAAGGCAAATTGCACAGGAAAAGGAGGCGAGGCAACTGTTATTCAGGTGCCAATTGGAACTCAAATTTTTGATGTCAACACAGATGTAATGTTGTTTGATTTAGATAAAGCTGATAAAAAATGCACTTTGGTTCATGGCGGCAAAGGTGGTGCAGGCAATAAAGTTTTTAAAAGTTCTACAAATCGCACTCCAATGGAATTTGTCCACGGAGAAGAAGGTGAAGAAAGTGTATTTGTTTTAAGACTAAAATTACTTGCTGATGTTGGTCTTGTTGGACTTCCAAATGCAGGTAAATCA
>CAMCQG010000025.1 GCA_945876965.1 Rickettsia typhi | reverse complement strand
ACCGCAACTGTGTTTTCGGCAATTTCTTTGTCGCCCAGCACAACCGCAAAAGGTATTTTTTGCAACGAATGATTACGAATTTTATACGAAACAGTATCACTTGTCAAATCGGCAATGCTGCGGATTCCAATTGATTTTAGCTTGTCGTTCATGTCAATAACTGCCTGTTTATGCACATCGCTAACCCCTAGCACGGCAACCTGAACCGGTGCCAGCCAAACAGGTAACGCCCCAGCATAATGCTCAATTAACATACCAATAAATCGCTCCATCGACCCGAGTATCGCACGATGCAACATCACGGGGCGTTGTTTTGTGCCATCGGCCGCGATATATTCTGCCCCCAATCGTTCTGGCAACACAAAATCAACTTGCAGCGTTCCACATTGCCAATCACGACCTATTGCATCTTTCAAAACAAATTCAAGTTTTGGACCATAAAACGCACCCTCCCCCGGATTTAAAATATAATCATAGCCTGCTTTTTCAATCGCAATTTTCAAAGCATTTTCGGCTTTATCCCAAGTTTCGTCTGTTCCTGCCCTAACCTCTGGGCGGTCAGAAAATTTAATTTTTATGTCGGTAAAACCAAAATCGTTATAAACCTGCGTTAAAAGCTTGCAAAAAGCAACAGTTTCCTCGGCAATTTGATCTTCGGTGCAAAAAATATGCGCATCGTCTTGCACAAACGAACGAACCCTCATAATTCCATAAAGCGACCCAGACGGCTCGTATCGGTGGCAACAACCAAACTCTGCCATTCGCAGCGGCAAATCACGATAACTACGCAATCCTTGATTAAAAATCTGCACATGGCACGGGCAATTCATTGGTTTTATCGCATAATCTTCGTCGTCAACTTGCGATGTGAACATGTTTTTGCCAAATTTTTCCCAGTGCCCAGATTGCTCCCACAAAGTTCGTTTAACCATTATTGGAGTTTTAACCTCTTCGTAACCGTTTTTTTCTAGCAAATCACGAATATATTGCTGAATTATCAAATATAATTTTTGACCTTTTGGATGCCAAAAAACATCGCCCACAGCCTCTTGTTGCTGATGAAAAAGACCTAGCTCTTTGCCTAGCTTACGATGATCGCGTTTTTTTGCCTCTTCAATTCTAAATAAATAATCATCAAGCGATTTTTTTGTGCCCCAAGCCGTTCCATAAATCCTTTGCAGGCTTGCATTTTTTGCATCACCTTTCCAATAAGCAGCAGATACTCTAAGCAATTTAAAATGCTTTAAATACCCCATCGAAGGTGCATGTGGCCCCCTACATAAATCGTGAAAATCCCCTTGTTTATAAACAGAAACAGCTTCATTTTCTGGAATTTGACCGATAATTTCGGCCTTAAAAAATTCACCTTGGTTTTTAAAAAATTCAACCGCCTCGTTGCGACCAAAAATCAGCCTTTCAAAAGTATAATTTCGCCCAGCAATTTCTGTCATTTTTCGTTCAATCATAGATAAATCATCGCTGCTAAACGGCTCTTCTCGTGCAAAATCGTAATAAAATCCATCCTCAACACTTGGTCCAATAGTAATTTGTGTTTTTGGATACAGGTCTTTTACCGCCTGTGCCAAAAGATGCGCTGTGTCGTGCCTTATAACATCAAGAGATTGCTCATTTTCTTTGTCAAAAGTATAAAAATTTATACTACAATCTTGATCCAAAACCGTCGATATATCAACCATTTTACCACTCACTTTTGCAACAATACAATTTTTTGCAAGCCCTTGCGAAATGCTTTGAGCAACAGCTAAACAGCTAATTCCACTTTCAAATTCTTTTTGGTTACCATCTGGAAAAGTTATTTTTATCATATTATAATTATAATTTTTTATAACAATTACAATGTTTTTTTAAAAATCAAGAATATTACAATTATTTCGTGTGTTTAATAAATAATGATATATTTTATTATCATAAATTATTTTTTTAAATATATGGAAAGAGGATTACACTGGGTGTGGCTAGGCGGAGAACCAAAAGGTAAAGATGGTATAGATAAGGTATACAAAACAATTTATTATTTTATAAAAGGTAACACAATAGCAAATAAAACATTTAATGAATTTAGTATCCACACAGATAACCCCGATAACATTAAAAATGCTATAAAAAAATATATAAATTACATTGAAGGCAGAATAGATCATTATGAAAAATGTCAAAATGAATGCTCAGAAAAAAATGGTCAAAATTATCATTATTAGAATTTGAAAACAATAAAATAGATGATTATAATTTTAATGATAGGCTCTACATAGAAGATTTTAAAGAACAAAAAAAAATAATAGATGAAATAAAAAAAAGAAAAATAAAAATAAATATTATAGAAATAGCAGAAACAATCAAAGAAGATGATTTTAGTGAGCTACCTTTTATAAGAGGCATTTTACATAAATATCAAATACAAATACCGCCATTATATGCCGGAATAAGCGATATATATAGATTAATGATATTAGCAAAAAAAGGAGGTATGTATCTAGATTTTGATGCAAATCCAAAAAAACTATTAGGCTATGATCATAAAGAAGATATTTCATGCCATAAATTCTCTCATTATAACATAAAAGATGATTCTAATATAGAAAAACCATATATAGTATCTGGTGGTAATTTTTTTATATTGGCAGTGACAGAAAGGGCAAAAAAAATACTAGCAGGAATGGAGGAAGGTATAAGATTGGATATGACAAAAGGCAGTTTAAACACAACGAAAAATAGAGATAATGTTGAAACTTCAAGAAATGAGTTTAAAAGTCTTTTAGAGCTAACGGGCCCATTGAGCAAAGCATATTCCTGCGAGATTCTCATGATATACGAAGACAATTTTGATTTTGACTCAGCAAATGGGGTAGCCTCTTTATTGTTACATAAACCCTCAAAAAGAGCTTATACAGATGAACCAATCAAGGAATTTAGCCATATAGCGAGTTTTACAAAAGCACAAAGGAATAAAAGAATATTTCCTCATAACGAATGTCCATTTTGAAATTCTTTTTGGCTTACATCTGGAAAAGTTATTTTTATCATAATTTTTATTAATTAATAAAAATATAATTTTATCAATATTATCATTTTCAAGATAATTATGTTTTTAAAAAACCTATCCAAGATTTGTTTAACTGATTGTATTAATTTTGTTGAAATCTATTTTAAAAAACAATTCCAACAAAACCAATATTATCTTTACTTATCAAGCAATTTAGCAACTCGTTTTGCAAATAATGCCGGGTGTTTAATAGGCTCACCCTGTGCGATACAAGCTATTTCAAAAATTGTCAATGCTAATTCTTTACCTTGATTAGCAACTGTCTCGTCAAAATTTTGCATTTTTTCTAAAACAGATAACACCAAGTGATTTTTTGGATTAAGCTCTAAAATTTTAAGACTAGATTTTGCAATTTGATTTTGTTCCATCAAAAAACGCTCCATTTTAATATCCATCGCACCAGCATCGATACCTATTGAAGCTGGACTATCTGTTAATTTATGAGAAATGCGAATTTCTTTAACATTTTCTTCGAGTGCAGCTTTGAAATATTTTTTTAACTTACCATTCAGTTCATTTTCTTCATCTAAATTTACATCTTCGGCAGGTTTATCTGTGTTAAGATTATCAATATCTAAATCGGCACGGGTTATTGATTTAAAATCCTTACCCAAATAATCGTTAGCTACATTTATCCAAAAACCATCAACTGTATCAGTTAAACAAATAACCTCAATGCCATTTTTTATAAACATTTCCATTTGTGGATTTTGCATAATTTCTTCTACACTTTCGCCGGTGCAATAATAAATCTCTTTTTGTTTTTCTGGCATAGACGCAATATAATCATCAAGAGATGTTAGTTTATCTGGATTTTTTGTGCTATAAAACCTAGAAAGATGCAATAAATTTTCACGATCACTATGTTGCTCACAAAGACCTTCTTTTATTACAGAGCCAAAGTTTTTCCATAACTTTTCGTATTCATCAGCATTTTTTGCTAAATTTTTCAACTCATTTATAATTTTTTTTGTTATACCTTCAGTAATTTTATGCAAAATATGGCTATCTTGCAAAGTTTCACGGCTTATATTCAAAGGCAAATCGCTTGAATCTATCACCCCATAAACAAAACGCAAATATCTTGGAATTATATCCAATCCTTGCTCGCAAATAAACACTTTTCGCACATAAAGTTTAACACGAGTTTGTCTATCTGGATGAAATAAATCAAATGGTTTCATCGATGGAACAAAAAGCAACGCATTATATTCAACTTTACCCTCGGCACGATAATGTATTGTAATTGCTGGTTTATCTGGTAAATGTGCTACCGATTTATAAAATTCTTGATATTGCTCCTCGGTTACACTTTTTTTGTCCTGATTCCACAAAGCCGAACCTGTGGTCATATTTTCAAATTTAGCACCTTCTTCACCGTCGTTAAGTTCAATTGGTACACCTACATTACCTGAATAAGTTTTGATAATATGCTCGATATGATATTTATCTACAAATTTTTCTTTATGTTCCGTATCTAAATGAATTAAAATTTCGGTTCCATAATCAAAATCCTCATCAATTTCTTTAAGGCTATAACCTTCTTCGCCCTCGCTAATCCATTTATGAATCACGGTTTCCCCAAGTTTGCGACTTTTAACTTCAACTTTTTTGGCAACCATAAAAACCGAATAAAAACCAACCCCAAATTGCCCAATCAAATCGGATGAATTTGACCCTTGTGCCATTTGTTTTACAAAATCTTCTGTTCCAGATTGTGCAATTGTGCCTAAATTTGCAATTAAATCATCACGAGACATTCCAACCCCATTATCTCTGATTGTTAATAAATGTTTTTTTGGATCAATAGCAATTTGCACTTTATAATCACCACCCAAAATAGCAAAATCTCCGTTTTGCAACGACAAATATTTACGCTTTTCGATTGCATCAATCGCATTTGATATCAATTCTCTCAAAAAAATATCTTTGTTTGTATAAATTGAATGCACCATTAATTTAAGCAATTTGCTTATTTTTGCATCGAAACTGAAATTTTCTGCTTTTGTCATTTTTAAAAAAATAATTATCTCACAACAACTCTATATACACTATTTTTTGTTTTTCAATAGCTATTAATATTTTTTATCTAAATTAAAGATAGCAAATAAAAGATTGTTTTTGATAGAATAAATCTTGAAAAACAATATTTAAAATATATAAAAATATGATTATTGCAATTAAAAAATAATATAAATTTATAATAATATATCTAATTTGTATGATAAATTAATTTTTGAATAATAATGCAAGAATATCAAGCGTTAGCACGAAAATATCGCCCGCATGTGTTGGCAGATTTAGCGGGTCAAGATGTGCTGGTTAGAACAATTACTAATGCGATTGAAAGCGATCGTATTCATCATGCGTTTTTGTTCACAGGCACAAGGGGGGTCGGCAAAACCACAACGGCACGGATTATTGCCCTTAGTTTAAATTGCGTTGGCGCGAATGGTGAAAACACAAAACCTGTTGTTAATCCTTGCTTAAAATGCAGCAATTGTGTGCAAATTTTGGCAGGAAATCATCCAGATGTTGTTGAATTTGATGCTGCCAGCAAAACCGGAATCGATTCGATGCGAGAGGTAATAGATAGTTGCATGTATCCGCCAATTTCGGCTCGCAACAAAATATATATAATAGATGAGGTTCATATGTTATCAAAAGCGGCTTTTAATGCGCTACTTAAAACTTTGGAAGAACCACCTAGAAATATCAAGTTTATTTTTGCTACTACCGAAATAAAAAAAGTTCCAATAACAATAGTTTCGCGTTGTCAAAAGTTTGTTTTGCGAAATTTTAGTTTGGATGCTTTGTTTGTGCATTTGTTTGAAATTGCAGCAAAAGAAGGCTATGAAGCAGAGCCAGAAGCTATAAAAATGCTTGCCGAAATGGCGGCAGGATCTGCCCGTGATGGGTTGTCTTTGCTGGATCAATCTATTGCATTAAGCACAGATAAAACTATAACTTTGCAACAAGTTATGGGAATGCTTGCCATTTCTGAAAATAGCGTTATTTGTGGTTTATTTAAAGCAATTGTTGAGCAAAATCGTGCTGAAATTCAAAATTCAATGACCGAAATTGCATCATCTGTGTCGGATTTGACTGGAATTGTTGGCGATTTATTAGAAATTATAGCTATTGCAACAAAATTTGTAACTTATCAAAAAATCGAAGGTGAAAATGCTATTATTTCTCAGTTAATTACTGATTTAAAAGATAAATTAACAGCCCAATTATTGTTTAGATTGTGGCATATTGCAATGCAAACCCTTGATGATTTAAAAACACTAAATAATATAACAGTTTTGGATATTATGATTGCCAAAATGGTGTTTGCCGTGCAGTTGCCGTTGCCAAGCGAAATTTTACAAAAATTACAAACCGAGGCACAAGAAACTGCGGAGAAATTGTTTAGTAATAAATAATTGTAGTGTAATAAAAATTATAAAAACTTGACTAATATAATTTAATTTTTATGTTGGTTTGTGATGTTTGCATTAAAATGCTTATTTTTTAACCCTTAACAACTATTATTATGTCTACTGTTGAACATAAACAAGATATGGAAAATGTATTTCCATCAACCCAATTAGATAATTTTATCGAAAATTCAAATTTAAAAAATGCATCTCAGGTTGTAACTGGTGTTGTTGCTTATTTGGATAAAGAATTTGCATTTATTGATGTTGGTTTAAAATCAGAGTGTCCTATTCCTATTCGTGAGTTTTTTTTGCCTGATGAAAAAGAGAGTTTAGCGGTTGGTAGTAAAGTTGAGGTTTTTTTAACAAAAATTGATGCAAAAACAGGAGGAACAACACTTAGCAGATCAAAAGCAATTCGTGAACTTGCTTGGATGAAAGTTGTAAATGCACAAAAAAATAGCGATACGGTAGAAGGAATTGCCTTTTCGAGAGTAAAAGGTGGTTTATCAGTTGATATTGGTGGGGTAATTGCGTTTTTACCAGGTAGTCAAATTGATGTTCGCCCAGTAAAAGATGTGTCAAATATTATGGGTCACAGAGTTTTGTATAAAGTTATTAGTTATGATGAAAAAAATCGTAGTGCTATAATTTCGCGCAGAGAAATTTTGGAATCAGAACAATCAGGAGAAAGAGAAAAGTTCTTGGATGGAGTACAAGAAGGAGCTGTTATTCTTGGTACGGTTAAAAATATCACAAACTATGGTGCATTTATCGATCTTGGTAATGTTGATGGATTATTGCATGTTACCGATATTACATGGGAGAAAATTAGCCATCCATCTGAAGCATTAACTGTTGGTCAGCAAGTAAAAGTTAAAATTATAAAATACGATCGCGAAACAAAAAGATTATCGCTTGGTATGAAACAACTTGATGCAAATCCTTGGGATAAAATTAAAGATAAATATCAAATTGGATCAAGCGCAAAAGGTAAAATTAGCAATATTACAAAATACGGCCTATTTGTTCAATTAGAAGATGGAATCGAAGGATTGCTTCATTTATCTGAAATAAGCTGGACTCGTGATGGATACAAAAAATTCAAAGATTATGAGCTTGATCAAGAATTAGATGTTTCAATTATTGATATCGATATCGAAAGACACAGACTTGGTCTTAGTATTAAAAGAATGGAAGAAAATCCTTGGGAGAAATTTTCTGAAAAACATAATACTGGTGAGATTATCACTGGCGTTATTAAAAATATAACAGATTTTGGATTATTTGTTGGCACAGAAGATTCTGATGTTGATGGCTTAGTTCATGTCTCTGATTTATCTTGGAGTGGCGATATTGCAGCTCAGATTGCAAAATATAAAATCGAAGATAAAATTCAGGTTGTATATTTGGGAACAGATCTAGAAAATCAAAGAATTAGACTTGGTGTTAAACAGCTAAGTGATGATCCTTTTGAAAAACATAAAGATACTATTGCACAAGATAAAATTATAACTTGTAAAATTACTGAGGTTAAACCTGATGGAATTGAAGTGGAAATTATGGAATCGATTAGATCCTTTATCAAGCGTGTTAATTTATCTAAGGATAAAGTTGAGCAACGCAGTGATAGATTTTGTGTTGGCGATAAGGTTGATGCAAAGATTATAACACTTGATAAAGAATCTCGTAAATTGATTTTATCAATTAAGGCATTAGAAGAAGATGGTTATCATCAAATTTTAGAGCAATATGGTTCTGCTGATTCTGGGGCAACAATTGGTAATGCATTAGGTCAAGCAATGCAACTTGCTATGGAAAAAGCTAATAATAAAGTGTAGTTTTATACATAATCACACTTAGTCTCTATATTTTTTATAAAGATTAAGTGTGATTTTTTATTATAAATATATACAAAAATGAACATAATAGAAGAATTAAAATTGCGAAATTTATACAGCAATTGCACAGATTTAGATTTAATAGCAGACGGAAGAAAATTAACAGTATATGCAGGTTTTGATGCAACCGCAAGTAGTTTGCATGTTGGAAACTTGACAACACTAATGATGCTTAGATTATTTCAAAAACATGGACATAAAGTTATAGCATTACTTGGTGGCTCAACAACAAAAATTGGGGATCCATCTGGTAAAGATTCTATGAGAAAAATTCTTAGCGATGAAGATATTTTGGTGAATAAAAATTCTATCAAACAATGCATTTTAAATATTTTACCAAGTGTAACAATTTTAGATAATAACGACTGGTTTGATGGCATAAAATATATAGATTTATTACGAGATATTGGTCATTTATTTAGTATAAATAGAATGCTAACAATGGATTCGGTAAAATTGCGATTAGAACGAGAGCAAAATTTGAGCTTTTTGGAGTTTAATTATATGATTTTACAATCTTTTGATTTTTGGCATTTATATCAAAATTATGGATGCAATGTGCAAATTGGGGGATCGGATCAGTGGGGTAATATTGTTTGCGGTATTGACTTAATTCATAAAAAAGATAATAAATCTAAGGCTTTTGGTGTGACCGCACCACTTATTACACGCAGTGATGGCAAAAAAATGGGCAAAAGCGAAGACGGTGCAATTTGGCTGAACAAAGATATGCTTAGCGATTTTGATTATTTTCAATATTTTCGCAACACACCAGATAGTGATGTAGAAAAAATGATGTTAATTTTTACAGATCTTGAAACTATCGATAAAACAAAAAATATTAACGATTTAAAAGCCGATTTGGCATTTGAGACGACTAAAATTTGTCGTGGAACAGATGCCGCTGAATCTGCTAAAAAACAAGCTGAAACAATTTTTATAAAACGAGAATTAGACACAGAAAATGCAATTAAAATTGATAAAAATATTGCGATTCTAGATTTATTGTTAAAACTTGAAGCTGTTCCATCAAAAAGTGAGGCTAGAAAATTAATAGCTAATAATGGAGTAAAAATAGATGATAAAACTATAATAAATACATCATTGACAATTAATAATTGTGGGTTTTATAAGATATCTGTTGGCAAAAAAAAACATTTTACTATTTTTATTGTATGAAATATATATTTCTATTTATTTTTATATTTATATCAAATGCTAATGCCGAAAAAAATGTTCTGCTAATACAAAGTAGCTTATCGGGCGATATTTCGGTAACAAACAAAATAGGATATAAACTTTTAGATAAAATTACAAAAACAAAAAAATACCAAAAAATACACCTTAAGTTGCGTGATTTAAATAAAATGCCAGTTGCCAATATATCATCCGATTCTATTATTGCATTTTATACTCCTCTTGAAAAACAGGACGATAAAATAAAAAAAATACTAGAACCGTCTAATTTGTTGGCACAAGAAGTTTTGAGTGCAGATATCATTATAGTCTGTGCTCCGATGTATAATTTTGGAATTCCAGCGTCACTTAAAGCTTGGATTGATAATATCGTTAGACCGGGTTTAACTTTTAAATATACAAATAAAGGCGTTGAAGGCCTAATTAGCGATCAAACAAAAGTTATAATCGTAACTTCAAGCGGAGGTAGCTATTCTTCTGTTGAGGGACAAAAAATGGATTTTGTTTCGCCATATTTAAAAACTATTTTTGGATTTATGGGTGTAAAGAATATAGAAATTATTAGCAATGAATATAGTAGTTCTGGTGAAATAAAAACTTTTAAATCAGAAGACATAAAGGTTGGCGAGTTATCAAAAGATGCTATGAAATATTATCATCAAATTAGTGATGACAAGGCAATATCCAAAAAAATTAATGATATTATAATAAGCTTATAAACTGTGGCTGGACATTCTCATGCAAAAAATATACAACATCGCAAAAATGCACAAGATTCAAAAAAGGCAAAAATTGGCACAAAATTATTGCGTGTTGTTTACATTGCCGCAAGAAATGGTGCTGATTTAGAAATGAATGCCGCACTTAGGAGTGCCTGTGAAATTGCAAGAAAAGCTGGTGTTTTAAAAGATAAAATCGAAGCTGCAATTCAAAGAGCAACATCTGGCGGAAACGATGCAGATAATATGGAATATGTTAGATACAATGCAACATTTTCAGGCGTTTCTATTGTTATAGAAGGTCTTACCGATAACAAAAATCGTACAATTGGCGATATAAGGACTGTTTTTAGTAAACATGGCGGCGTAATTGCGGATACAGGTAGTGTTGAGTTTATGTTTAGGCACATAGGGTTAATAGTTTTTGATAAAAAAATTGGCGATTTTGACAAAGTTTTTGATGTTGCGGTAAATTCTGGCGCACTTGATATTGAAGAAGGTGAGGAAGAATATTACATCGAAACCGAAACAACAGATTTGCACACAGTTGATATGGCTTTAATAGCTGCTTTTGGCGAACACGAAAGTAGCAATTTTATATGGAAACCTGTTATTGAGGCAACAGAATTAAGCCCCGAATTGCAAATAAAATTTGATAAAATAATAGATAGTCTAGAAGATATAGATGATATACAAACGGTTTATCACAACTAAAATGAATTTAGACGCAATTTTTTCTGTTATAACAGGAGTTGGAGGTGCTGTTGGTATTATTAGAATTTCGGGTAAAAATGCAACTTTTGTATTTGATATTTTTAATACAAAGCAAACACAAAATCGTATTGCAACATTGGTTGATTTGGTTCACGATGGAGAATTTATAGATAGCGTTATTATAACTTATTTTAAAAATCCAAATAGTTTTACAGGCGAAGATATTATAGAAATTTCTTTTCACAACGGAAGATTTATAACCGATAAAATTATCGAAATTTTATCTAGTGTTGAAAATTTTAGAATGGCAGAAGCTGGCGAGTTTAGTAGAAGAGCTTTTTTAAATGGAAAAATGAACTTGCTAACCGCCGAAGGAATTGATAATATTATTAAAGCACAGACAAAATCACAACATTTTTTAGCAAGCAAAATGCTTAGCGGAGATACGGCTTTGGTTTATGATAATTTTAGATCTGATACACTGCAAATACTCAGTTTTATAGAGGCAAACATTGATTTTGCTGACGAAGATTTGCCAATTGAAGTTATACAAAAATATAAACAAAAAATTGAAGAACTGTCTATAAAAATTAGTAATTATTTAACGCAAAATAAAAATAAAGAATTGATTGTGCACGGCCTAAAAATGACTATTGTTGGAATTCCAAATGTTGGTAAATCATCACTTTTTAACACATTTTTATCCAGAGATGCTTCAATTGTAACCGATATTGCGGGCACAACCCGAGATAGTATTGAAATTGCAATGGATATTGATGGAATCATGATTAGATTGGTAGACACTGCTGGTATGAGAAAAACAGATGATATTGTTGAAAAAATTGGCGTTGAAAGATCGTTTGATCACGCAAAAAACAGCGATATTAGACTTTTTATTTGCACAAATATTAAAGATTTGCCCGATATAAAAATTGAAAAAAATGATATTATAGCTTTAAATAAGATAGATAAAAACAGTAATTATGTAGAGGAAATTGAATTGTTAAAAGAAAAATATAATTGTGAAGTTGTTCCGATATCAGTTAAAAACAAGCAAAATATTGATATTTTATATAAAACAATTGTAAAAAACGCAAAAATTATTACAAATTTTAATAATGATGGGGTTTATCTAAATGCAAGACATATATCGTTATTAAATCAATCAATAATTAGTTTAAACAATGCTAAAAACTGCGATGAAATAGAAATTATCGCAGAACATTTACGCAGATCTGGTTTTTTAATTGGACAAATCGCAGGAATCATGACAACAGATGATATACTTGGAGAGATTTTTAGTAAATTTTGTGTAGGAAAGTAAAATCACGACAATTATTTTGTGTTGCCGCAATCGATATGATAGCTTTATTATGCTTGGCAAAAAAACTTTCTGCAATTTGTGGCCATTCAACAAACATAAGGGGGGCCAATAAACCATCTTCTATATTTAAATTTATCAATTCGTCACGATGCTTTATACGATATAAATCGTAGTGATAAACTTCTCCAATGTTTGATTGATATGTATTTAAAATGCTAAAAGTTGGGCTTGTTATGTATTCGTTGACACCAAGATTGGTTAATAATTGTTGAACAAAAAAAGTTTTTCCAGCACCTAAATTGCCATCTAGCAAAAAAATATTTATTCCTTTTTGTATTAAATCCAAACTATAATCAATTATTTGCTGATAATCACTATTGTTTATAGAAATATCGTGGAAAGTTTTCATATCAATTTTCTATTTTTAATTGTAACTCTTTTTTAAATTCGATATTATTTAAGTTTCCCACAATTGATGGCATAATGGTCATTGTTATTGTGCCAGATTTTTTTTTGCTAAACATACCTTTTGGCCAAAATTTACCAGAATCAAGCGAAGCAGGAATAACTTTAAATCCCTCGTGATACAAAGAAATAAAACTAAAATGATAAGGATAATCTTGTGTTGACGAATTAAATGGGGTGCGAGTTCCTTGGGGAAAAATAACAATTTTATGTCCATCAATTAGCCTTTTTTTTGCATCTTCAAGCATTTTTCTCATTGCTTTTAGGCCACCTTTACGATTAACAGAAATCATGCCCATTGCTTTTAAATGCCAGCCATAAAATGGTATTTTTAATAATTCGCTTTTTAAAATATAAGATATTTTATCAAATAAAACCAAAAAAATAATTGTTTCCCACATTGATTGATGCTTACTTGCAACAATACATGGCTCATCTTTAATATTTTCTAATCCAACAATTTGATATTTAATTCCGTATATTTTATCAGCTAAAAATAAAATTATTTTGCCCCAAATTTTATATATAGCAACTAAATATTTTTGTGAAAATCTCAAAAAAATAGCAACAATAGATAAAAAAATGGTAATAAGTATAAAAAATACAGCAAAGATTATATTTTTTATAATCCACATATTATTCCGGATCAACAAAATCTAAACCATCTTCAATCAAAATATTAACAATTTTACCTTTTGGCTCCTTATTTAACAAAACATTTGTATAATCTATATATTCAAAGAGCTTGTATTCACTCTCGTCTTTTTCTTGACATTTGGTCATTATCATATCAACCAACGATAAAAACGGACTTGCGTGCTCTTCTGGGTTATATATTTTTTCAAAATCTGATATTGCAGTTTTCCACACATTTGCAAATTCTGGCAGAACATCAAATTCCTTTTCTATAATTTCTGTCGACATAAAACTAATAAATAATATTTATTTATCCCTCAATCATTATAAATAAATTGCAAATAAAATAGTATTTTAATTAAATCAAATTTTATAGTGATTTATCTTTAAAAATGGCTAAATTCTGATCCTGCCCCCCTATTTGCTTTTGTGTTGCCAGAAGAAACTGATAATCTATTCTTTTTATTTAGGAGTAATATACTTTTATCAATTTTTTTGGCACCAATTGTTTTGTCATTTTTGTTTATGTATAACCTTGCTGTTTGTGCTGCTTCACGATTTTTTGTTAGATCATCTAATATATATTTTTGTACATCTCGTTTTTCTTTTTTGAACACATTTGTAATTGTTGGACTTGTTGGTCTTTTTAAAAAACTGCCTTCACGTTTATATATTTCTGCTTGTTCATAGGGAGATGCTAATATATGTACTTTAAAGTTGTCAAGTGCTTTTCTATTATTATTGTATAAATTGAATGCACCATTAATTTAAGCAATTTGCTTATTTTTGCATCAAAACTGAAATTTTCTGCTTTTATCATTTTAAAAAAATAATATATCATAATAACTCTATATAGACTATTTTTTGTTTTTCAATATATAATTATTTATTTTATAGACCAATTATTAAAACCTAGAGTTTTTCTGCTCTGTGTTCTGTAGTGGAATCCTATTTCGGTATTGCCCAGATTTAATCCTAATTACATGTTCATCAAAAGGGTTGCGTTTATTTTGCTTTACAGGATTATTAGCATTTTCATTTAAAGATTTTGCAATATTATTGATTTTAGCAACAAGAAGCGATGATTCTATCACTTTATTAACATCATATCTATTATTACTATGATCATATGTTTTGTCCAATCCTGCCCACTCATGACCAAAAATTTTAGATTGATCTGTAATAGGGATACCATCTTTTGTTTCATATTCAGGTTCATGCAAGACTTTATAAAAACATCCTTCATTTTTTGTTGCAATACATGTTGTTTTGTGATGATCATCTAATAAATACAAATTGCTTACAATATCTTTTAGGTTTTTTTCTTTTGTGCTCAATTTTGTAACATTTTTGCAATCATCAAAATATTTTGTTACAGCATTTTGAAAAGCTTCATTAAATATTGTTTGTAATTCTTTTATTTCTGGCCCAAATTTATTTGTAGCTAATACAGAATTTATTGTTTTGTCACCCACAGATGTTTTATGGCTCGTGTTTTGCTCAATCAATTCTTTTGCAAACATTTTTGTAAAAGGGCACGATTCAATTAAAGTATTAATATCGTTATCATCTTTTGTGCCACTTTCTATTGCTGTCATTAAGTTAAGAATTTTGAATATAGGTCTAGTTAAACCTTCATTTTGAGCATCTTTATATACACCATTAATAATTGCTTTATGATCTATTTTGTCATTAGAATTTTTTTCATTATAAGCTTTTATTACCAGATTCATCAAATCACGATTTCCATTAGACGATGTAACATAGTATGTTGCCTGACTTTTGTTTAAAGATTCAACAAGTGGTTTATTTATCAAACCAGCTAAATCATTATTATATAACGCTTTTATATAACCAATAGAGTCATTGTTATTTTGTGATAAATAATTTGCAGATTTCATTGCGATTGGCAAAATATCCTTAATTATATCATCACTTATTATCCCTTTATCTTTTTTTATATAATCTATAAGGAATGTTTTTATTGCATCGGAATCTTGACCTTTTGCATCTTCTTTTGTTTTTTCTGATATTTTATCTATAAAATATTTTTGTTTTAATAGCTTTTTTGATTGGTCGTCATCTTTCTCTAATGTGTTTTTTATATCAGTTAAAGATTCTTTATTTGAGGATTCTGTAAACACTTTAAGTTCTGCCTCAATATCTTTTATCCACGCAGCTTTTGTTGTTGCCAAGTTGTCTTCTGTCATTCCTTCTTCAATCGTCTCAAAAAATTTTGTCACATCATTATTATTTTTGTATAATTCTTTAAATTTATTTTGATTTTCAAAATAACCAAGTGCAGCTACAGCTTTTAACAAATCACCTAAATCTGTATTGCATAAAGTTTTATCAAAATCAACACCACAATAATTTGGTTTACTTGTGTCTGATTTTTTTATTGATTTGCTAATCATGATAATATGTTTTACTCAATTAATTATACAATTATAATATCATATAAAAAATATAACGCAATCTATAATTATTTTTTTTAAACAAGAGATTTACTATAAACGGCAGCGTTAAAAATAAGCCCAACACAAATCATACTCATCATCAAACTACTGCCACCATATGACATCATAGGCATTGGAACGCCAGCAGCAGGCAAAATTCCAGTTGTCATACCGGCATTTATACTCACATGCAAAAAAAAGAAACATGAGCTACCAAATGATGTCATTTTTAAAAATACGCTCTTTACCTGAAAAGAAATCAAAAAACCGTATCCAATTATTATCGAATATAACGATAAAATAACCAAACAACCTAGCAAACCAAATTCTTCTGCTGCGACAGCAAATACAAAATCGGTATGATTTTCTGGTAAAAAATTAAGTTGCGATTGCCATCCATTTATAAAACCTTTACCCAAAATACCACCAGAACCAATTGCAATTTTAGACTGAATAATATTATATCCACTGCCAAATGGATCGCTATCTGGATTAATAAAATTAAGTATTCGTTTTTTTTGATATCCATGCATTTTAGACCATATAACTGGCATAGAACATACTATAATAAGTCCGCCTGCAACAAAGTTTTTTATCGACCCACCTGATGCAAAAATCATCATGCAAGCCAAGCAAATAATAATTATAGAAGTTGCTAAATCTGGTTGCGTTGCCACCAAAATAAACGGCACCGACACAATCAAAACAGGAGGCACAACTCCAATAATTGATCCGTTAAATTTTGCAGAAACCTTATCAAAATATTGTGCCAAAATCAAAATAATTGCAATTTTTACAACCTCAGATGGTTGCAAACTAAATACTTTTAAATCAATCCACCTTTGTGCCCCCATTGAACTATGTCCTGCAAATTTTACTATTATAAGTAAAATAATGGCCACAATATATACAAAATATGAAAATTTAGCAATAAATTTTGGTTGCAAACCTATTATAATCATCATAACAACAGATGAAATTATAAAAAATATAATTTGTTTTGCTGCCCAAGGATATATGCTTCCACCAGATGTAGAATACAACAATAAACAACTTATTATAGATATACCAAAAACAACAGACAATACAAATAAATTTACATCTCTTAAATTTGATAAATTTAATAATCTAAAATTACGATAATATAATTTTTGAACAAAAATAATCATACCACAGATTTACTAATATCGGCCTCAATATCTTTTTTTGTAATATCTTTTTGATCTGGATTTTCACCAACAATTTCAGATTTTATTCGTTGCAATAAAATTCTAAAAATTGTAATTTTTATATCAACAGAATCTTTATCAAGCTTTTCTTTTGTCATTTTAATTAACAAAATATTATCTATATCATTCTGTTTTTCTTTAAAATAAATGTCCTTATTATAAGTTTGCTTTATCTCTTCAATTAAAAACATTACAAACGGATCTTTCATCTTTTCATCATATGTTCTAATATCTAAAGGAACACCTTTGTATATTAAGTTTGCAATTTTAAATAAATTTTGATCTTTTATTTTATTGACTATTTCGTTAAATTTTTCATTTGTTATAAATATTTTTTCTTCTTTTATCGTATCTAATTTTGGCATTGTAATCTTTGTAATAGTGCGTGTCTCAGTTTTTTTGCTACTATATTTTTTTAATAATTCATCTCTTGTTGCCATTGATACCACCTTTAATATTCTAAGATTAATATCTTTATATTTTTAAATTGCAATATAAAATACAGAAGCTATTTTGAATTAAATTAATATTTGAATAATGATTAAAATTGGCACACGAAACAGTAAATTAGCCTTGATACAAACAGATTTAGTAATACAAAAAATTACCCAAATTTTTCCTGATTTAAAATTTAAAATTGTAGAAATATCAACAGCAGGAGACACAAACTTTGTCATAAAAACTGATGATGGTGGCATAAAAGGTATGTTCACAAAAGAAATAGATAACAAACTAATAACAGGAGAAATTGATATTGCAATTCATTCATTAAAAGATATGGCAAGTGTTATTCCTCAAGGGTTAAAAATAGCAACAGTATTAGAGCGTGAAGATCCGAGAGATGCATTTATTTGCAATAAATATAGTAATTTAAAAGATTTACCAATTGGTTCTACCATTGGCACATCATCTATTAGGCGTAAATTAATGCTTGAAAACTATCGTAAAGATTTAAAAATTATTAATTTTAGAGGTAATTTACAAACCAGATTACAAAAATTAGACAATGGTGAAGTGGATGCCATTATTCTTGCTGTGAGTGGTCTCAATAGAATTGGTCTGCAAAATAGAATCACACAAATTCTACCAATCAATATCATGATGCCTGCAATTTCACAGGGTGCAATCGGTGTTGTATGCTTAGAAAAAAACCATAAAATAAACAATATTTTTAGCACTATTAATCATTCCGAAAGTATGTCATCTATAAAAACAGAGCGTGCATTTGCCCAAGCTATGAATGCTAACTGCGGCACGCCACTTGGTGTTTGGTCGCAAATATATAATAATAAAATATCAATTGATAGCTGTTTTATTGATGAAAAAACCAATAAAATATACACAGCAAAAACAAATGGTTATGTTGGACAAGAAATTGAAATTGGCAAAAAATTAGCCGATATAATATTTGAGTAAATAAATATTAGAGAATAGCTTTTATCGTTTCAATAATTTTGTCTTTTGTTGCCATATCATCTGTTTTTGCTAAAAATTTCATAAATTCGGCTAAATATTTGCTATTTTTATGCCCCACAAATTCAATCATATGTTTATTGTCTAAAAACATTTCTAGTTGTAATTGATTTTTTTCGTCA
>CAMCQG010000024.1 GCA_945876965.1 Rickettsia typhi | reverse complement strand
TAAAACAATAACACCGTTGACTGATATCTATTTGATAATTTTCAAGATTTTTTTTATATTTTTTATTGCATATTATAAAATAATGTGTTTTATCTTGGTTAGAATTTTTATATTGTATTTGATTTGCTAGGTTTTATGAAAGGTGTTATACTCCATACCATTTTGGCGGCTAAAAGAGACATGCTGTTTAGAGGTAGCATTATTGCTATATTGATCGCAACAGGTTTTGGTTTTTTTATGGGTAGCAATGCGTTAGCCGAAATGACAGAGATGAAGATTGTTTATTCAGCATATTTGGCGCGATTGGTTGTTATTTTATGTATGATGATTTTTGTTTGCTTTCATTTGAAAAGATTGTTTGAAAATCGTGAAATTGAAATGATGATTACAAAGCCTATCTCTAGAGCTAAAATAATAATTGGTTTTTTTGTTGGATTCTGTATGCTTTTAATACCAATTGTTTTAATGATTGGTGGTTTGCTTTTTGCAATTTCTGATAGTGTTGGATTGCTTTTGTGGTGTGTTAGCTTCTTGTTTGAAGCTATAACCGTCATTTCTTTTACAATGTTTTTTGCATTGTTTGTTGAAAGCCCTGTATTTAGCTTGTTGCTTTCGATTTCTGTTTATATTCTGAGTAGAATCATTGGTTCTTTTATAGCATATATTAATATTGGAACAAGGGCTAATGAATGGTTTGTGTTTCAAAGTTTTGTTGAAATTGTGATTAAAATAGTTTCTGTGTTTATGCCTAGATTGGATTTTTGTGCAAAAAGTACTTGGTTGTTAGGAAATATTGATTATTCAATTTTTTTATCAGGTATGGCACAATGTACGGTTTATACTGCGTTGCTTTTGGCTGCATCAGTTTTTGAATTTAATAGAAAGAATTTTTAATTATTATGATTAAAGTTAAAAAAGATGCTTTGGTTTTGATGTTAGTTTTTGCACTACAATTTGTTGTATGGTTTTTTATATCGCAAAAAATTAAACCAGATTTTACAATAACCCCACTTCCTCCAACCAGAATAGAGATGGATATTGCATCTCTTGGTGATAGCGAATTTGCATATAGAACATATGGGCAAATTTTACAAAATGCTGGCGATACCTTTGGTGAAACAATACCGTTAAAGGATTATAATTTTTCTAAATTAGAAAAATGGTTTTATGCTCTTGATGATCTGAATCGCGATTCGGAATATATTCCTTCTGTTGCAGCTTTTTATTATGGTCAGTCTCAAAATATAACGGATTGCGAATATATTATAAGATATTTGGATAAACATGCAGATTTTCATCCAGAAAAACAGTGGAGATGGTATTTGGAAGCTGTTTATTTGGCTGCGTATAGAATGGAGAATTATAATCTCGCTAAGCCGATTGCAGAAAAATTAATTGCCATTAAGAATCCCAATATGCCATTTTGGGCAAAGATAATTGTTCCTTTTCTTATACAAAAAAAAGGCGATATATGTGACGCATATGAGTTAATTATGCAATTTAACGAAGATCAGTTTAACGATATATCTAGTGATAAAATTTTGTCAACACAGGGCGGCGTACATAATCCAGTTTCTAAGGTTATCCTAGATAAGATAGATATGATAAAAAATAATCCTGATGCAATTGCAAAGTGTCTCCACAGAAAGTAGATTTTTTTGATTTTTATTATTAAAAAAATATCTATCATTGTAATATATCTTTTTGATAATAAATCTTTTTTATTTCATATTTTGTTCTAAATAATAATATTATATATTTTTTATAAAATATTTATAAGTAAAAAATAAAAAACTTGTAAATTAAAAAAGAAGATTAATTGTTTTAATTAAATAACGCTGGTTGCGGTTTTGTTTTAATGTTTTTATTAGCATTTTACAGGGATTTAGCGCGTTAATAATTGGATAATTTTATATAATTTAAACTTTTTAAAAAATGAATGCAAAAGGTGGAAAAGAAATGTTTGACCGTAGCAAGCCTCACGTAAATATTGGCACAATTGGTCATGTGGATCATGGAAAAACTACGTTGACAGCTGCTATTACTTCGTTTTTATCAAAAACAGGCGGTGCTATTAAAAGAAATTATGATAGTATTGATGCTGCTCCAGAAGAAAAGGCTAGAGGTATAACAATTAATACTGCCCATGTAGAGTATGAAACAGAAGCTAGACATTATGCTCACGTTGATTGCCCAGGGCATGCCGATTATGTTAAAAATATGATCACAGGTGCCGCTCAAATGGATGGCGCGATTTTGGTTGTATCTGCAACAGATGGTCCTATGCCACAAACTCGTGAACATATTCTTTTGGCTCGTCAAGTTGGTGTTCCTTCTATTGTTGTTTATTTGAATAAATGCGACATGGTTGAAGATCAAGAAATGATTGAGCTGGTTGAAATGGAAGTTCGTGAATTGTTGGATAAATACAAATTTCCAGGTGATACTACTCCAATCATTCGTGGTTCTGCGTTAAAAGGATTAGAAGGTGATTCTGGTGCTTTGGGTGAACCTGCATTGCAACAACTTATGGATGCCGTTGATAGCTTTATTCCAACTCCTGCTCGCGATGTTGATAAACCTTTCTTGATGCCTGTTGAGGATGTATTCTCAATTTCTGGTCGCGGAACAGTAGCTACTGGTCGTATCGAAAGAGGTGTGATTAAAGTTGGTGAAGAGGTTGAAATCGTAGGTTATGGTGAAACTAAAAAAACAACAGTTACAGGTATAGAAATGTTCCGTAAATTACTTGATTCAGGTATGGCAGGTGATAATGCTGGGCTTTTACTTAGAGGTGTTGAAAAAAGCCAAATTGAAAGAGGTCAAGTTATTTCTAAAATCGGTTCTGTAACTCCACATACCGAGTTTGAAGCTGAGGTTTATATCTTATCTAAAGACGAAGGTGGCAGACATACTCCGTTCTTTAAAAATTATCGTCCACAGTTCTATTTTAGAACAACAGACGTAACTGGTGAAATTGAGTTGCCAGAAGGTAAAGAAATGGTAATGCCTGGTGATAATGTTAAGTTTAAAGTAACATTAATTACTTCAATTGCTATGGAACAAGGCTTACGTTTTGCTATTCGTGAAGGCGGTAAAACAGTTGGTGCTGGTGTTGTTGCTAAAATTATTAAATAATTTTACATCAATAAAATAAATTATAATAGCACCTAATTTATTTAGGTGCTATTTTTTTATCTAAATATTATATGGGTTTTTTGCAAGAATTAAGTAATTATAAGGCAAGCAACAGCAGAGATGATATAAATAAAAGATTATCTATTGAGCATTTTGAAAATTATAGACAAGAATCTTTTGATAGAAAGTTTATCAATAACGGACATTTTACTGCATCTGGAATTGTTTTTAATAAAGAAAAAACCCATATATTACTAACTCATCATAAATTTTTAAATAAATGGCTACAGCTTGGCGGACATATAGATAAAGCTGATAGTAGTGTTATGGAGGCGGCGTTAAGAGAATGTGTTGAAGAATCTGGGATTAAAAATTTAGAACTATTAGATGATAATATTTTTGATATAGATATTCATTTTATTCCAGAAAACATCAAAAAAAATGAAAAACCTCATAACCATTACGATATAAGATATCTTTTTGTGGCAAATAATGATAATTTTATTTTGAGCGATGAATCATTTGATTTAAAGTGGTTAGAGGTTGATGAAGTTTTAAATATAGAAGATTTAAAAAATATAGCTATAAAATTATCTGCTTATAAATGAATATATTATTTATGGGTAGCGGTGATTTTGCCCTGCCGATACTAAAAAAATTATATCAAAAACACACAATTTGTGCGGTCTATACGGCACCGTTTAATCAAGAAAAAACCAGAAAAAATGTGGTCAACGAAGTTGAAATTTTTGCAACACAAAATAGTTTAATATTACACAAAGAACAAAAAATTACAACAGAGGTTATAGAAACTATCAAAAAATATGAACCCGATATTATCGTTGTGGCATCATATGGTTTTTTATTACCGAGCGAATTATTGCAAATTGGAAAAATACATAAACCCATAAATATTCATCCGTCGTTGTTGCCAAAATGGAGAGGCGCGGCACCAATAGAAAGGGCTATTGAAAATGGCGATAAAGAGACTGCTATTTGCTTAATGAAAATGGTTCAAAAAATGGATGCCGGCGATATTTTATTGCAACAAAATATACAAATTGACGATAAAATAAATGCAATTGAGTTGCGACAAAAAACAGCAGAAATCGGTGCAGAAATGTTATTGCAATGGCTAGAAAACAGAACAAATGGAATGGAGCAAATAGGCGATATAACTTTTGCTAAAAAAATAGACAAGACAGAATTACAACTAGATTTTTCTGAATCTGCCCTAAAAAATTACAATAAAATTAGAGCCTTTGTTGGTTCTGGTGGATGCTGGTTTTTGTATAAAAATGAAAGAATAAAAATTTTAGAATCAGAATATATATTTGATAAAATAGAAATACCAAATTTTATTGATATAAAAAATAAAAAAATTCATTGCATAGACGGTTTTATTGTTCCGGTAATAATGCAAAGGGAGGGTAAAAAAATAATGTCTGCCAACGATATTTTTAACGGCCTAAAATAATTTATATTTTAGAATTGACAACTAAAAAATAAAGATTTTTAAGCTAACAATTAACTTGAAAATATGCTCGTGGTTTATTTTTATTTTGTAATATTGGAATTAATTTGACGGTTGTATGTTGTATCAAAATGAGGCATTGAACGAAATTGTGGCCGTTGATCGTTTTAAACATTTGGATTTAAGTGAAATTGATAAAACTTTTCCAGTTAAACTTGGTAGCTTATGTGAAGCTTTGGGAATAATAGCTCAACATGATAATAATTTACCAGCTGGCCATTCTGGTTGCTTAGATGGTAACATAATATCATTTAGCCCACATTATCATCCAACAAGGCAAAAATTTACCGTTGCACACGAAATGGCTCATTTTATTTTTCATGGTAACGGAAATAGATATGATGATAGAGAAAAATATACACCAGAAGAAAGGCAGAGAGAGGTAGAAGCTAATAATTTTGCTGCAAAATTATTAATGCCCAAAGAAGAATTTATAAAAAAATATAATGAATATAAGGATGATTATCCTGTGGCATATTATTTTGATGTATCAAGAATTGCCGTAAATATTAGAGCAATAAATCTTGGTTTAATTAATAATGTTTAAAAAAATATGAGTTTTTGGGATGATAAAATTAATTCTGATAGTTTTGATAAGGAAACTTTTCAAGCTTTAATTAAAAATGCTAAAAACACCGAAAATGTGTTTCAGAAATTGGATCAAAACTCGCAAGAAAAAATAAAAGAAACAAAACGGCGAAATAGTATATTGAAGGCTATTTTTGGCAAAAAAGATCCTTATTACGATCAAACAGAATTTGATAGCTGTATGCACAGAGAGGCTAATATTTGTACTGTGATGTTTGTCATTTTATCTTTTTTGGCAATGGCAATTTTGGGTGGATTGGTGTATGGATATTTACATACCGGTATAAAAATAGAAGAAGCAAAAGAATTATATAAATTTATACCATATATTCCAATTACAATTGCTTGTTATATTTCTTTTGCAGTTTTGTGCAGATATGCATTTGTGTATTCACGACTTTCTCTTCAATATAGACATAAAGCTAGATTGATGGAAATGACAAGGTTCCCAAATATAAGTCAAAATATAAAAGATTCTATGTACAGGGAAGTGATATCAATAGATATACCTGATCCAAAAAAATACAATGATTTGAATGATATTGTTGATGTGATGATTAAATTAAAAGAATTAAATAAATAATATATGATAGATATAAATTTTATAAAAAACAACACAGAAGCAGTTGAGGTGTCAATGAGAAATCGTGGAGTGCATTTTGATTTGCAGGCTTTAATGGCAATTGACGAAAATCGTCGCAAATATATGACAGAAATGCAATCTTTGCAGGCAAAAAAGAACGAAATTGCCGATAAAATTGGGGTTTTAAAACGAACAAAAGGCGATGAAGCAAAAATTGCAAAATTGATGGAAGACGGCGATGCGGTTGGTCAGGCAATCAAAGAAATTGAAGAATCTGTTGAAACTTCGTCACAATTAATGAAGAAAATTTTGGAAATTATGCCAAATATTTTAGATAAATCTGTGCCAATAGGAAAAGATGAGGGTAGCAATACTTTGCATCATATTTTTGGCGAAAAACCTGTTTTTGATTTTAAACCAAAGCTACATTTTGAAATTTTTGATGAAAATTTGATGGATTTCGAAAATGCTGTTAAGGTTTCTGGGTCGAGATTTGTAATTTTAAAGGGGCATTTAGCGATGCTTGAACGGGCATTGAAAAATTTTATGCTTGATATTCACACGACAGAATTTGGTTATACCGAAATGTCGGTGCCATATTTGGTTAATCGTGAGTCGGCTTACGGAGTTGGGCATTTGCCAAATTTTGAAGACGATATGTTTATTACAACCAACGATTTTTGCTTGATTTCGACGGCAGAGGTTTCACTAACAAATATCGTGCGAGATGAGATATTAAAAGAAGATGATTTACCAATCAGAATGACTGCGTTTTCATCATGTTTTCGTAGCGAGGCAGGGTCGGCAGGTCGTGATACTCGAGGTATGATTAGGCAGCATCAGTTTCAAAAAGTTGAGCTGGTTTCGGTTGTTTTGCCAGAAGATTCACAGGTAGAACACGAGAGAATGCTTGGGGCCGCCGAAGAAATATTGCGTCGACTAGATCTTCATTATCGTGTTATGACTTTATGCAGTGGGGATGTTGGGTTTTGCTCACAAAAAACCTACGATATTGAGGTGTGGTTGCCGGGTGAAAACAAATATCGCGAGATTTCAAGTTGTTCAAATATGGGCAATTTTCAGGCACGCAGAATGTCGGCACGACTAAAACGCAATGATGGCAAAAAAGAATTATTGCACACTCTAAATGGATCTGGTCTTGCAATCGGTCGCACAATAGTTGCAATTTTGGAGAATTATCAGCAAAAAGATGGCTCTGTTTTGATTCCAAATGCGTTGCTGCCTTATACAAATGGCGTTAGTCAAATTGGTTGATGTATGGACTTGTTTTGGAACATATTATCTTATATTTGTCTTGGTTTTGGATTTTATCATTGTATTTATACAAAATTCCAAAAAGAAGGCATATTAACTGCAATAGGTATTATGCTTACCGTTTATACACTTTGTTACAATTCAATGAATGACGACTATAACGCAAGAAAAATTGTTATAAACAGCTGGGCCGAAAAAGCCGTAGACCATTTGAGGCAATTTAAAGATGGCGATTTGGCTTATTATGTTACAAGAATGCAGCTGACCAATAAACCAAGTTATTTAAATATTTTTGGTGTATTAACATATAAAGCAAATGAATCAGAGTTATCAGGAGAATTAGAATATGATTTTGTTTTAGGAAGAAAAAAAATGTATACAAAAAGTAATGGTAAAATTATTCTATATAATGAATATATTTATTCGACGACAAGTTGGCTAGAAGTTTATACTAAAATGAATATAGAACCATATTCTGTTGAGCTTATAAAAAAGCAAGTTGAATATATGGCAAGGAATGGTCTTTTTGCTGGTAAAATTGCAGGTGACCAATGGCAAAATAACACAAAATTATCTGGTTTATGGCTACAAGGTGCCGATTTGAGTGGGGCACAATTACAGGGGGCCGATTTGCATTCAATTGGTCTACAAAAATCTAGATTGAGATATGTACGACTACAATGTGCTGATTTAAGTGGAGCAGAATTACAAGGTTCTTCTTTGGAATCTGCAAATCTAAAAGGCACTAATTTGCGTACAACAAATCTACAAGGTGCCGATTTATATAAAACAGAATTACAAGGTACTGTGATTGAAGGCTATCTTCATGAAATATTATTAACAAAAGCAATACTTGAAGACAGTGATTATTATAAAGATGAATTGCCAGATTTTAGTGGTGTAAAAAACATTGAAACCGCAATATTTAGTGATGATAAAAAAACAAACGACAAAGTTATAGCAAAAATAAAACAAATGCATAAATTGTAGGTCTCTTGGTGATCTCCCCACCGCCTCCAACAAACTCCCCGCTGGTGTAGATATTTTTGCGATACAATCAAACCTCTCCACTGGCGGGGAAGTTGCTGGTAGGCGGTGGGGAATCTTTATAATTTTAAAAATGTTTCAAGACAATAATAGTTTGACAACTAAATTGTTTAACCGAACAACGGTATCTGTTAATTTTATTAAATAATTATTATGTAGATACCATCATGTCAAAAATTATTGCTGCCAGTTTTAGAAAAAGTGAATGATGATAATTTATACAAAAGAAGAGAATTGTTTGACTGTTTGTCGCCAATTGTTATTAAAAAATATAACATAGTGAATGTAAGATTATAGACATAAATTATTTATAATTGCAATATTTTAATAATTAATAATAAAAACTTTTATTTTTTCTGTAATTAAGGGATGGGGTATTTTTTGATATTTCTTTTGTAACAAATGCGGCTTGTGTTAATACTGGATCTTTTGAGTTTGGTAAAAGTGGTTCTTTGTCATCGTGCTCCTCATAAAGCTTAAATCCTGAATTATCTTCTATTCTTCGAGCACACTTTTGATTAAGTTTTTTAAAATAGTTTTCAATTTCATCAATTGTTCTTGATTTTAAAACTTTATCTAAAAAAATATTCCTATTTTTTATTGTAATATTTTTCAGAATATCGATATTTTTCGCCAATAATCCAGTCGTTACATATGGATATTGTGATTTATAAACACGCATCATTTTACCACTATCAATACCATCTTTATTCAACTCTATAATATCATTTTTATTTTTTATAAGATATGTAATTGCACTTTTTATATCCACAGATTTATCACCTGCAACCGCATCAAGCCATTTTTGATTATATCCAATATCGATAAGTTGTGGTATTTGGTTTAAATATCGAGAATAATCGACCGAATTATTACGAGAATTTGTAAATTCACCTGTGATTTTGTTATCACCTTTGAATTTATAGCCCAAATTTGAAGTAGGAATTATTTTTTTTACCTGTTTTAAACGTGGATTTGTCAAACGAAATATGTTTTTTGCATAACCTTTGCTTTTTTTATCATCTTTGTGTTTATGTTTTGAATTGTTCATTATTTTTTGAGTTTGCTAAATCTACATCTTTTATCAATTGATAATAATATTCAAGATTTTTTTTGATATCATAAAAACTTAATCTTACATTCACACTTGCTGGTTTGTCTTCATTATGAGTATGTGTGTAACTGTTTCTGCTTGCCATAAAATCTTTAAATATACCCAAAGATGTTTTATGTTTTCCTTCTTGATCAAGTAGCTTAGATTTTGTATATTTTATAGAAAAAATTTTCTCCATGTCTTTTAGTTTGTTCATATCACTGTTTGCAAACAATTGGTTTTTGTTGCCTAAAATAAAACATAAAATATTATCCCCCACCAAGTCTTTAAGTTTAATTTTAAATATTGTTTTAAAATAGCAATCTATTTTGTCTGCAATAAATACATGAATTCCGATAATTAGAAGATTGGTTGTTTTGTCTGGCACAAAATTTTCTGTCGGAAAATATTTATCACAACAATCAATATATTTTTGTATGTCTTGTATCGTTTTATTACAAGATTCCGAATATTGCTCCATTGGGTCAATTTATTAAAATTTTAGTAGCAATTTCTATTCTGTTTTTTAAAGAAGATTTACTTGCAGTTCCTCCGTTGGTATTTTTTGTAAAATCATCATCTTTTAATAATTTTTTATGTCTCTCGTTTAAATTATCCGGTATTGGTATTTTTAAATGTATCGCCTTCATTATTGTGGCAATAACGGATTCTGCTTTGATTAGCTTGTTTTTAATTATTTTAATATCTAACTTATGCGTTATTACAAGCTCACAGGCTTTTAAAAAACATTTTTTTATCTCATCTTGATGGGGACATGTTGTATTATATTCCGTCATCATGGCATTTATCGATAAAAACATTGTATTGTTAAAGCGATCCAAATAAAAAACGGCAACACAGCACCTAAGTATAAATTCGCAATCTAAAAATCTAGCCTTTTCTATATCTGTATTGTATATTTGTCTCCAAGCTGAGCCTTCATTTAATTCTTTAATAAAATCATTAAAAGGTCCTCTATGAGTAGAGTTTCTAATTTCTTGTGTATTTAGCGGGCAAGCGGTTTGATTTAGAATTTCAAAAATAGCAAATTTACCCTCCTGTAAATTAGCTGGTGTTTTTTGTTTTACAAGAAATACCGCTATTATCTTATTTCCAATTTTAAAATCTACACAAGATTTGTTATTGTAATCTTCGCTATCGCTAATTATATTAAAATCGCCATCTAAAAAATTTATAATTGTGGTAATTCTTTGTAATCCATCTATAATTTCGTGGTGATCGTCTTTATCTTCAAAAAGATATATTGGTGGTATTGGTATACCCCTTATGAACGAAAGTATTAAATTGCTTTTTTGTTTTTTGCTCCACACGCCACCGCCATGTCTTTGAAAAGAAGGCGATTCTATGCTTTTATTGTCTATTTTGCTCTTTAAAAATTCTAAAGTCCAAACTGTTTTATCGATTTAAAATTCAAATTTTGTAATATCATATGATGTTTCGTTATCTAAATTTTCATCATCTTGTATATCTTGCTTTTTGGCCATAAAATTATCTTAATTTAATATGCAGCTCTTTCAATTGTTTTTCGGTTGCCATGTTTGGTGCATTCATAAGTAAATCCTCGGCTTTGCCTGTCATTGGAAAGGCTGTAATTTCGCGAATATTTTCTGTATCAGCAAGCAACATAACAATGCGATCAATTCCGGGGGCAATTCCACCGTGAGGAGGTGCTCCAAATTTGAAAGCTTTTATCATTCCGCCAAATTTATCATCAACAACGCTTGCATCATAACCTGCAATTTCGAATGCTTTATACATAATTTCGGATTTATGATTACGAATTGCACCGCTTGAAAGTTCAATTCCGTTGCAAACAATATCGTATTGATAGGCTTTTATTTGTAACAACTTTTCTTTATCGGTTGTTTGCAAAACTTCCATTCCACCTTGTGGCATTGAAAATGGATTATGACTAAAATCAATTTTTTTATCTTCATCGCTCCACTCAAAATATGGAAAATCTACAACCCAACAAAATTTATAAACATTTTTTTCGCAAATATCAAGTAAAGCACCAATTTTATTTCTAACAATACAAGCTAATTTATTTGCCGCAGATTCCTTATCGCAACTAAAAAATATACTGTCTCCGTTTTGCAGGCAGGCAATAGTTTTGATTTGCGTCAATTCTTGTTCTGTCATTAATTTTGCAATCGGTCCTTTGGCGGTTCCGTCTTTATCAAAAATAATATAAGCCAAGCCGTGTGCCCCATTTTGCTGAGCAAATGCTATCATTCCATCAAAAAAACTACGAGGCATTTCACTTGATTTCGGCGCTGGAATTCCACGAACAACAGAGCCATTTGCAATATTTTTTGCAAAAATTCCAAAACCAGAATTTGCAAATGCACTTGTAACATCGCTGTTTTTAATTGGATTTCTCATATCTGGTTTATCACAACCATACCATAGCATTGCATTATCGTAGGTTATTCTTTCAAATGGAGATGTAACTTTCCAGTCCGAAAATTCACTAAACACCTTTGTCATAACTGGCTCTATCGCCGCAAAAACATCTTCTTGTTCAACAAAAGACATCTCAACATCAAGCTGATAAAATTCGCCCGGAGAACGATCCGCCCTTGCATCTTCGTCTCTAAAACATGGTGCAATTTGAAAATATCTATCAAAACCAGACACCATCAAAAGTTGTTTAAATTGTTGTGGAGCCTGTGGCAAAGCATAGAATTTACCTGGATGAACTCTACTTGGAACCAAAAAATCTCTCGCACCCTCAGGCGAAGAAGAGGTTAGTATTGGTGTTTGAAATTCAAAAAAACCACCTTCAATCATTAATGTACGAATGCGATTAATAACTTTACTTCTAAGCAAAATATTATCGTGCATTTTTTTGCGACGCAAGTCCAAAAATCTATATTTAAGCCTAATTTCTTCGTTGCAATTCAAATTTTCATCATTAACTTGAAACGGCAGGTTGTCAGCCAAAGAATGCACATCAAACGATTCAATTGCAACCTCGATTTCGCCAGTTGAAATATCGCCACGCGAAACATCATTTTTTCTTTTTCTAACTGTTCCCCTGACTGTTATAACAGATTCGCTAGAAATTTTATCTAAATCCTCAGGTTTTAATGCTGTTTCTGCATCATCTACAACAATTTGCGTAATACCATAATTATCTCTCAAATCAACAAACATAACCCCGCCATGGTTGCGTTTTGTATCAACCCATCCCGATAAAATAACAGTTTTGTCTGCATCTTTAATGTTTAATTGTCCACATGTATGGGTTCGATAAATAGATTCTAACATAAATAATAACGAGTTTTAATTTTATATCAAAAAAATAAAACAATAAAAAATAATATGCAATTTATTTATAAAAATATTAAAAAGTAATCAATTCTATTTGATGATATTTATTTTTAAAAGGGGAGGGTGGTAAATAAAAAATACTTTTATTGGACGGTTGATTATTGTGTTATTTTTTTTAGTATTTATGATTTTTTATTCGACTTCAAACAGCGATGGAATTTGTTTTGCTGGCTTTAAACCAAGTTTTTTCATATCTTCTGCCTTGGTAACCAAATTACCTTTGCCTGTTAATTTTTTTATAACATCATCATCAAAATCTTCACCTAGTTTATTGATATTTTTTTTGAATTTTTCTACACCATCAAGTAATAAACAAAATTTTTCATACATTTGTGTGCCAAGTTTTGCAATTTCTTGTGAATTTTTATTTTGTTGTTCCATTTTTGATAAACTATCCAAAACTTTTAAAATTGGCATCAAATTATATGGTCCAACAATAACAATTCCTTTTTTCCACGCATAATCATGGAGTACGCCATTTTCGTATCGTAAAGTCTCATAATATGTGGATTCAAGTGGTATAAAAAGCATTACAGAGCCAAGAATTTTTATAGACTGCATATCACTTGACGCATCATGATATTTTTTACCAGATAAATTATCAATATGATTTTTTATATCTTGAACAAACGATAAAAAATATTCTATTTTTTCTTCGTTTACATCACAATTTGTATATTTTTCATAGTTATTTAGCGAAACTTTGGCATCTAAAATAACAGAATTATCATTTGATAATTTTAAAACAAAATCAGGCCTTTGTGTGTTACCTTCTTCGCCAAACAATTTACTTTGAGATTGATAGCTTATACCTTCTTGTAAACCAGAATTTTGCAAAATATCACCCAAAACACGCTCACCCCAGTTGCCCTGCATTTTTTTATCACCTTTTAATGCTGTAGCCAAGTTATTTGCTTGATTTCCAATAGATTTTGTTGCCTCGATAACACTTTTAATTTGCTCTTCAATCGACACTTTCAAGCCGGTTCTACCCTTGGTATCTTCGGTGTGAACGGTTTCTATGCGTGCCTTAAATTCGTTAATATTTTGCTGCAACGGAGTTATTAATGCTGATAAAGTTTGTTTAGATTCTGCCATTGTTACCTCACGATTTTGTTGCACAATTTTTGCACTCATTGCCTCTAAATTTTTCTGAAACTCTGAAACCATTTTTTGTTTATCAATTTCGTTTTGTAATCTTGTATTGCTTGCGGTCAATAAATTATCTAAGTTTGCATATCTTCTTTTTAATTCTTCATACTCAGCTTTTAACAATGTATCTTCGGCTTGCTTTTCTTGTAAATGCTTCATATTTAAAGCATCTAAAAGTCTTTTATGTCGTTCTTTTATATACAAAATAGTTGACACAAAAAATAAGCTAGCAAATATTATACTCATATTTATTCAACAGTAACTGATTTTGCTAAATTACGAGGCTTATCAACATTTCTGCCCAAACCCGTTGCCACAAAATGAGATAAAAACTGCAATGGAATAACAGAAATAAGCGGATAAATAAAGAAATCCGATGCCGGCAGTTCAATAAAATATGCAACAATACTATCATCTATATCGGTTTTTATTTCGTCTATTGCAATTTTATCGGCCACAATTATAACTCGTCCTTTTCGTGCAGCAACCTCTTGCACGGTTGATCTTGTTTTGCTAAGCAACGGATCTTTTGAGTGAGTAATTATAACAACAGCCTCATCTTTATCAATTAACGCAATTGGTCCATGCTTCATTTCTCCACCACTCAAACCCTCCGAATGAATATAAGAAATTTCCTTCATTTTTAATGCCCCTTCAAGTGCTAAACCAAAGCAAAGTCCACGCCCAAGGTAAATAAAACCTTTTACATCTAAAATATCATTAGCAATTTTACCAGCCATTCCAATAGTTTTTAGTGCCTCAGCTGTAACGGCCCCAATTGTAAATAACTGATCTATCTTTTGTAAATAATCATCTTTTGCAATATTTTTTTTAAGCAAAGCCATTTTTAATGCCATAATCATCAAAACAGTAAGCTGTGCAGTAAATGCCTTAGTAGAAGCAACGCTAACCTCAGTTCCCGCTCTGCAATAAATAATATCTGGTATTAAGCGAGTAATTGAAGTATGTTTTGCATTAACTATACCCAAAGTTTTATAGCCCAATTCTTGTGCTTTTTTAATAGCATTAATTGTATCCAAGGTTTCGCCAGATTGCGAAATAAACACAAAAAGACTAGTTTTTTTATCATACAAATCTATGCCGGCTTTATAAGGAAACTCTGATGCAATATAGTTATTTACCGGTATTCTACTATATTTTTCAAAATAACAACCAGCAACACAACCAGCATAATACGAAGTGCCGCAAGCAACAATATGCAACGATTCTATGCCCTCAAAATCAATATTAACACCAAGATCTATTTCGCGACTATCAATATCAATATAATGATTTACAATTCCAGCATTTACATTTGCTTGCTCTGCAATTTCTTTGAGCATAAATGTTTTATATTCACCAATTCCAACAGATTCTGTATCTGATGTAAATTTATCAAACTTTAATATTTTAACCGAACTTTTTTCATCTAAAATATTTAATATACCGTTCTTTATAAAACCATGATCGCCATCTTCTAAAACAGCAATTTCGCTGACCCATTTAGGAAAAGCCACAACATCAGATGCAATACAGTAATCGCCTTCGCCACGACCTATTAAAAGCGGAGAATGTTTTTTGGCAAAATATAATTTATTTTGTTCGCCAGCCACAATTACAGCCAAAGCAAACGCTCCTTTTAAGTCATTTAATGTTTTTAAAAAAGCAATTTCTCCAGCCATTTCTCCCCCTAATCCACCATCGATATGGCTTGTCATTAAAACCGAAATTACCTCTGTATCAGATTCTCCAAAAAATTTGTATCCTTTGCTTTTTAAACCAGATTTTAGCTCACTAAAATTGTCAATTGTACCGTTATGAACCAATGCCACTTTATTTGTAGCATGCGGATGTGCATTTTGAATTGTTGCTTTGCCATGAGTTGCCCACCTGTTATGTCCAATCCCAACAAATGTATCCACCTCAAACATAGCAGTTTTTTTAATTGCTGATGGACCATCAACAACTTTTTCTAATTCTATATCACTGTTTTGATTTAAAATTGCAATACCAGACGAATCATATCCCCTATATTCTAAACTTATTAACCCTTGTAATATCTCATTTGTAACACTTTTTTGTGCAATCTTTTTTGATATTCCTACAATTCCACACATAACTTTAAAACTTAAATATTTAAATCAACTAATCAGCCAAAGATAATTTTCAAGTTTTTTTATATTTAAATAGCATATTATATTAAAACAATTATAAACAGTATTATTTTAATCTTTTAATCTAGAATACTTATGGGCAATACTAATGGAAAACGATTAGCTCCGGTCTCAAAGATACAATTAGATACCCCAAATGAACAACAACTATCAGAAAAAAACTTCGCTAAAATTAAGACATCAGGGGAAGGTTTATATTGTTTGATGCATTCTATATTTGGTGAATATAAGGAGGGATCACGGTTTTATAATAAACAATCAGGGTTTTATAATAAACAATAAAAAAGCAATGCAGACATAATTAAAAAGATGGCAATTGATGATATTAAATTGGTTTTTGCAGGCACAAATAATGATAGTAAAAAAAAAATTATAAATGAATATTATCATTTGATGATAAATGATAGAAGTGCAAAAGTGGATATAATAGCTGAGAATAGTGATGCTACAGATGAAAGCAAAAAGAAGGTTATTATATCATATATTAATACTATTAAGAATTATTTGCCTTCAACTTGGGCTAAGTATTGTGCAAAAGCTATGAAACAAGATATTGTTATGGTAACTGATTCAGGTTCCGTAACATATCCAGGTGAATCTAATGAAAAAAAAGATCCCATATATGTTTATTATGATGGTTTATCTCATTTTAGTAGGATTTTAACAAACAAGCAAGATGATATGAATATTTATGGAACAATAAAAAAAGAACATATTATAGGTTTTTATGACCCAAAATTAAGACAGTTATTAGGTATGCAAAATACATTTTATGACAAAATTGGAATAGAAGTAAAAAAACAAGATAATGAAGATAATATTGGGTATTTGGATAGAATATCTGATGTAGATGATATTATTAAGAAAGCAAATAATGATTTATTTAAAGGTGATAATCCTTTATTATGTGGTTATGTGAATAATAATAAAATAAATTCTGCGCATAAAAAATGGATTGAAGAAATTAAAAATAAAATAATAGAGTTAATTGTTGAAGAATCATCCAACGAAGGTATATCAAAATATTTATCTCTTACAAAAATAGATGAAAAAATTATTATAAAAAGAATAGAAACTATGTTATTACCAAAAAATATTGTTAGCTATAGTATCAATAAATGTAAAGAGGAATATTTAGAGAAATATATCAAGCAAAAAAATGTAGGAACATGTTCACTGGGGTAATAAAAGATCAGCAGATTAAATACAGAATAATTGCCGAGATTGATTTGTGTAAATATATAAAACTAGATAAATAATATAATACAAAATATACAAAGCCAAGGAGGTGTTGCAAGACATAAGCTTACAAATGAAACTAAGAACAATATTATTGTCAACCTATTCTTGTCTTGAACCTTTATCTGTTGCAATCAAAATTATAATAATCCGATTTAAATCTCTATTGTAAAATCTATTGACAATATGGTTTATGAACTTTATGGCTTAATTGAAGATAAAATTAAAAAATAGAATCAAATGTTTAAAGTGGCAATAGCGAGAAAGCCAAATGTAGGAAAAACGATGCTTTTTGATAAATTTTAATATGACGCAATATATACAAGAATATTACAAAAGAATAAAAGAATTGCAACAAGCAGGAGGTTCGCATAAAGAAACTTCAATTAGAAAAGCATTTTTAGAGCTTGTTGATAAATATGCAAAAGAAAAAGATTTAATCGTGGTAGACGAGGTAAACCAAGACAAAGGCAACACGCCAGATGCAGGTTTGCAAAGTTCTATGGGGCTTAACTATGGTTATATAGAAAACAAAGATTCTGATGATGATATTGAAAAACAAATTGAATTTAAAGTTAAAAAAGGTTATAAAACCGAAAATACAATTTTTGAAAATTCAAAATGGTTCGTGCTATATCAAAACAAACAAAGAGTTGCCAAAATTGAAATGACTGGCGAACAAGACCTTGAGAAATTTATAAAACAATGGGTGCATTACGAAACACCAGAAATTGCTGAATTTAACACGGCTTTACAAAAATTTAAAGAAAATGTGCCAGCCATTTCAACCGCCTTGCATAGCTTGATTAAAGACCAAACAAACAATATAGAATTTAATAAAAAAGTGCAAATTTTTTTGGGCGACTGCAAACAAGCCATAAAAAATCAAGAGCTTTCAAACGACGATATTGCCGACATGATTGTGCAACATATTTTGACAAAAGATATTTTTAACTCCATTTTTGATGATGCAATTTTGCTAAAACACAACACAATTGCCAAAAGCATTGAAGAAATTACGGCAACTTTTTTTGACCGCAAAAGAGAAAACGAACTTATGCAAAGCATAAAGGGATATTATGCCACAATTATAAACAAGGCAAAATCGGTTGAAAACACAAATAAACAAAACTTTTTAAAGCAATTTTATGGCGAGTTTTATAAAGCATATAACCCCCAAAAAGCTGATAAACAAGGCATAGAATACACGCCAATTGAGGTGGTGCGATTTATGGTAAAAATGACAGATTTATTGTTATCACAACATTTTGATAAATCTCTGCAAGATAAGGGGGTGGAGGTGCTTGACCCTTGCACGGGAACCGGAATTTTTATAACCGAAATTTTGCAACAAATAAAACATAGCAAAAATTTTGAACACAAATTTACTAACGAGATTTATTGCAACGAAATTGATATAATGCCCTATTACATAGCAAATTTGAACATAGAATACGCAGCAAAACAAATTGTTGGCAACTATTTGGAATTTGTAAATTTATGCTTGGTAGACACCCTAAACAATGTGTATAGCTTAAAAGACTGGGATAAAACTGCAAAAAATCAGGTTGATCTTTTTTCGGATGGCAATAAAAAAGCATTTAACGAAAATAACGAGAAAATTGCAAGGCAAAACAGCGGCAAACTAAAAGTTATAATTGGTAATCCGCCGTATAATGCCAATCAGCAAAACGAGAACGACAACAACAAAAATTATAGTTATCCCCAAATTGACAAGCGAATTAGGGAGACCTATATAAAACAATCAACCGCCCAAAAAACCAAGCAATTCGATTTATATAAAAGGTTTATAAGATGGGCAAGCGACAGAATGGAAAGCGGAGTTGTGGCATTTATAACCAATAATTCATATTTGGACGCAAAACAAGACGATGGATTTAGGGCGTGTGTGAGGCAAGAATTTGATTATGCCTATTTTGTTGATTTGCAAGGAAATTCAAGATTAAATGGCGAAGAAGCAAAAATACAAGGTGGCAATATTTTTAACATTCGTGTTGGTGTTGGTATAATGTTTTTGATAAAAAATGGTGATAATCAAGGCAGGTGCGACATAAAATACACCTCGGTGGACGACTATGCCACAAGAGAACAGAAACTGTCTTTGTTAAGCCAAATGTATGTTGCCATTCCAGATTTAAGCCTTAGAACCTATAATAATTTGGTTGGTACTTTTGATAAAATAACACCAAACGATAAAAATCAGTGGCTGGGGCTGGTAGAAAACGATTGGCAAAGTTTAATTCCTTTGATATCGAAGGAGTGTAAAAATAGTAAGACAGATATAAGACACCCTCACCTAGCCTCTCCCGTGGAGGGAGAGGGAGCCTTCGGCAAGATAAACGATGCAATCGTGGAAGGAGAGGGAAAGAAAGAATATTCTTCAACCTCGCCCTTGACGGGAGAGGTCGGCGGAACGACGGGTGAGGGTGTTTCAACCAATAAAGCAATTTTTAAGTTATATTCGCTAGGGGTTGCAACCAATCGCGACAAATGGGTTTATGATGTTGATGCAAACAATTTGCAAAAAAAGGTAAAAAAGTTTATACAAATTTATGACCAAGAAATGCAAACAAAACAAGCAGAAATTGAAAGACTAAACAACCGAGACAAAGCAAAGGTAAAAGACACACAAGAAAAAACAAACGGAGTGGATCTGGAACGCAGACAATTTGAATATGCCTTGACAAAGAAGATTAAGTGGTCTCGTGATTTAAAAAAAGATTTTATAAGAAAAATAGAATTAAAATTTGATAAAAATAATATAAAGCAAAGTTTATATAGACCTTTTGTTAAAAAATATATCTATTATGGACACGGATTAAATGATGTTCCGGGGCATTTTTCAAAAATATTCCCAAGCGATGCTGTTGAAAACAGGGTTATTTGTTTAACATCACATCAGGATACTGGTGGTATATTATTTCTTAATATATCAAATAAAATGACAGATTTACATTTTTTGTCAAGTGGTACTGCTGGAACAAATTGCATTCCTTTGCATACATTTGCAGATGGGGTTACAAAAATGCCAAACTTAACCGATTTTGGCAGACAGATTTTTGTTGATCATATAAAAAATATAAGCCACCCTCACCTAGCCTCTCCCGTGAAGGGAGAGGAACAAAAGGAAGCTTCAACCTCGCCCTTGACGGGAGAGGTCGGCGAACTAGGTTCGTCGGGTGAGAGTGCCTTAGACAGCTTAATTTTTTACTATTGCTATGCGGTTTTAAACAGCACGGGGTATAAACAAAAATACAAAGAAAATCTAAAAGTTGACCTGCCACGAATTCCATTGCTAAAAGAGTTTTTTAAATTGTCTAAACTTGGCAAGCAACTTGCCGATTTGCACATAAACTACGAAACTGCCCCAAAACACAATCTTGAAATTTTTGAAATTCCACAAAAAATTCATGCCAACAACAAAGATTTGGTAGCCACAGATTTTAAACCAAACATAGCCTTAAAAGTTGACAAAACAAAAGGCGAGGTAAAACTTGACGAAAAACACATTTTGCGAGGAATTCCAGCCGCAGCTTTTGAATATAAAATTGGCAACAAAAGCCCAATCGAATGGGTATGCAGCGACAATTGCTTTGCCCCGCTCAAATATGATAAAACCGAAAACGAACAATTTTTGGCACAAATTGACGATTATAATTGGGTTGAAGTTAAAGCAAGATTGATTGATTTAATCCCAAGACTTGTAACCATAAGCTTAGAAACAACAAGGATAATTACAGATATTGATTTGTGTAAATAATAAAACTGGATTTTTATATATTTTGTTTTGCAATTGAATAAATTAATATAAAAGCAAATGTTTAAAGTAGCAATAATCGGCAAGCCAAATGTAGGAAAAACAACACTTTTTAACAAACTTATTGGCACAAA
>CAMCQG010000023.1 GCA_945876965.1 Rickettsia typhi | reverse complement strand
TTTTTTTATTAGAATACCTATAATCTAAAAATAATCCAATAAAACCAATAATATTTGCAATAACAACAAATATATAAATACCATTTATTCCATAGATTTGGAACAACTTCATAAACCCAAACAATCCAAAACCGCCTGCAATTATTGCTGGTATTGCAATTGAAAAACCAACACCAGTGCCTCTAACATAAACAGGAATGTGCTTATAAAAATAATATGGATATAAACCGTTTCCTATGCCAAACATAATTGACATCAATAGAATTCCGCAAAATATCGACACACTATTTTGACTGGCAAACAAGCAACATGAAAAAATTGATACAATTAACGCGCTAAATGTATATATTTTTCTAACATTTTGTGATGAAAATTTTTCACCCAAAAAACCAGCAAGCAACATAAACGGCACAGTAATAACGCACACCGCAATTCCGGATTGAGTTGCTGCAACCGAATTAAATCCAAAAATTATTTCAAAAACAGATTTGGAACCAATTGTAAAAGCCTGCACACACATCGAAACATTTAAAAACCAAGTGCTACATATAAAAAATTCTTTATAATAATTTTTAAAAAAATATAAAAACGGATTTTTTACAGTTTTTCCATATTTTTTTGCTTGTATAAATTCCTCAGTTTCGGTTGAATTTATTCTAACATAAATACCTAATATTCCAATAAAAATTGCCAAAAAAAATGGTAATTTCCACGCAAAAAGCAATATTTCTGCATCTGTATAAAAATAATGCAATCCATAAATAGTAAACAATCCCATCATAATTGCAATTATTACACAAGATATTTGCATAGCACTAAATAAACCTTTTTTGCCAACAGGAGAATTTTCACAAGTATAAGTAATAACCGAAGAAAACTCGCCACCAAATGATATTCCTTGCAAAACCCTGATTATAATCAAAATAATAGATGCAAATACCCCAATATCTTGATATAACGGTATAAATGGTATTATAAAAGTTGCCCCACACATAACAAATAACGACGAAGATAATGCTTTTTTACGCCCGTATTTATCTCCAATATATCCAAAAATTAGCGTTCCAATGGGTCTCGCAATATAAGCTAAACCATAAACAACCAAGCCAAACATTGTTGCATCAAAATGATCAGAAGTATCAAAAAACAACTGCCCAATTACACCAGATAAGCTAGAAAATATGGCAAATTCATACCACTCAAATAAATTACCAATTATTGGAATTAATAACCATTTATATTTTTTCATTATATATAATTTTTAATTCGCACACATAACATCTGCTATATTGCAAAACTTTATCGTCAAGATTTTTATTTTTATAAATAGCCTTGGCAAATTATATCCCTTGTGTAATATTGTTATTCAATATAAAAGGGAGCATTAAAGCTTATTAATTTCATCACTTACTACATTATCTTGGTCATTAAGTAAATTTTTAATAAAATCAACAATATAACTATTTGAATCGTTAGATAAATTATTAGCTATAATTTTTGCCATCCATAATATATAATCATAATTACACAACTCTTTGTTGCAATAATCTCTAATCCATATCAAAATATCACAAATTTCCATCCTATCTTCGTGTGAGATATTTTTCTCATTATAATTTTTTATCATTTTGTTTGTCAAATCATCATATTTAAATAATATCATTAAACTTGCAAACAACCTTTTTTTATTAATAGCCGAAAAACCATAACGATTAATAACCTCGTTTTTGAGTTTATAAAAATTAGCATTAATATTAAATAATCTATAAAACTTATGTAAAGAATAATTTGATAAATTACTGTCGCATAAAAAAAATAGCTCTACAACAAGATAATTATCAAAACCTAAAAAAAATACAGCCTCCCAAATATTTAAAGAGTTACCCTTTAATTCTAAGTTTAATTTATCATCTATAATCACTTTTATATAAATTTTTAATACTATTCTATAAAAAACATCAAGATCATCTTTGTATAAATCGCAAAGAGATGAGTATAAATAAAAATGATTTTTAGTATCCATTTTTTGCAAAATCTCACATACCAAATCTGCAATAAAATCAGCTATTTTATCTTTTTCACAAAGGTCATTAGCATCGATACATTTTAATATTTCAATAAATTTTTTAATATCGCTGGCCACAATAAAATCATTATTATTATTTGTGGCTATTTGTATAACACTTATTTTTAATTTATCGCAAAAAGACACATAATTATCAAAATTGTATGAATTATTTTTTTCACTAACAAATTGCTGACAAATTGCAAAAAAAATATTATTTTTTTCACATCTAAGCTTATCATCTTTTTTTATTTTTTCTATTTGATTTATCATTTGCTCAATATATTCAAGAACAATATCCATTTTATGCATTTTTATTAATACCTTATCAACCTTATTAAAAGTTGCACATACAATATAAATTGTGGAGCAAATAAGCAAAAAAACCAATCCAAATAAAAATAGCATTAAAAAAAATAAAACTTCATTTATTTTATTTTCAACCCCCATAAACGAAAAGGCAACCACAAAAGATAATATCAAAGATAAACTAATATGCCAAATAAAAATTTTATTATTCAAGAGATAACCACGAACATGCTCTTTTAATTTTGCTTCATCTGGATATCCGCTAAAATTCATTTTATCTAAATTTTGAGTTATCATTGGAATTAAAAACACAGATATTCCAAGCGAAATTGAAACACAAATAGTAATTATTGTGAACAAGTAGCCAGCAAAATTTGGATTTATTGTATACATAAATTAATTAATTAATTATCAACATCTTGGTTAATTCTTGCTTGGCAATTTCTATATTTCTTTCTATTCCTTGTATTTTATCTTCATCAAAATTTTTCTTTGTTGCTAAAAATAATGCTTTTTCAAATTTCTCAATTGCTTCTTCGTATTGCTTTAATTTACAAAGAACAATACCCCAGTTGTTATAAGCTTCTGCAAATTTTGGATTACACTCTATTGCTTTTTCATATTTCATAATTGCTTCCTCGTATTTTTCTAATTCATCAAGAGCAAAACCCCAGTTGTTATAAGCTTCTGCATATTTTGGATTACACTCTATTGCTTTTTCAAATTTCCCAATTGCTTCTTCGTATTGCTTTAATTTACAAAGAGCACTACCCCAGTTGTTATAAACCTCTGCATTATCTCCGTAAAAAGAAATAATTTCATTAAATTTTGTATTTATTTTTTCTATTATTTTATTTAATTTTTTTGTGTCACCAAGTGTATTGCGATCATCCAAAGTATTATAATGTATAACAGCTATTTCTGCATACAATTTAGATCTTTTGACAAAATCTTTATATTCCTTAGTTTCTGCTTCTTTTGATAATGTATATATAAAATTTGCATTAACTTGTTTTTGTTCAAATAATATGTGTATCAATTCAAATGGTGTAATATTACTTTCGCTATGTTCTAATATATCATAATTAATTAATATATTCAATATTAGCTGTGAACAATAATATCTTTTTTTGTCTAACACTTTATTATTTTTAATAGAATTTTTTTTAAACATATAAGTTAGTTTGCGTTCTATTATATACAAAAACCTTATTATCGACAATAATGCATATCTCCTGTTATATGTTTTTCTAATACCTTGAAATTCTTTTATTAATCCAAATAAATCAAAATGTTCTATACTTTTATCAATATAATCATTTCTCAAAATAAGACAACTTTTAGATTTTTTACAATAAATATCTAATGCTTCAAAAGAAACTCCGCTACTAAAAATACGATTTATTGGCCAAAAATCAAAATCTGCATGATACATTACTCCGTCCCCTATATAAATAGCTACATGGGTATATTTTAGATGTTCAGGATTATTATCATCTAAAATCTTGTTATCTTCGGCATCTTTTTTTTGTGAACCTCTAATCAACCAAGAAATCAGACCCTTTCCTTCAAAAAATACAATATCTCCCTTTTTTAAATCATTTATATTATTTATTGTTTCAAAAGCTATTGTCATAATTTTTTATTAAATTATCAGCTCACCATTAAGGCTATTGTTATTTACGCCCGTAATTTTTACATCAAAAATTTTGCCAAATAAATCATCTTTATTTTTGCAATCGACAACCGCAATTTGCAAAAATTCTGTTCGCCCACCAATTTGATTTTCTTGTCGCATATTTTTATTGTCAAACAAAACTTTAACTGTTTTGCCCAGCATTGTGTTGTTAAAAGCTTGCCTTTGCTCGGTTAAAAGGTCTTGCAAAATATCCAATCGTTGCGACGCAACCTCGTCTGGAACTTGGTCTTTATTGGCCGCTGGCGTTCCGGGTCTGGGTGAATATTTAAACGAAAAACACTGCGATTCAAACTTTATTTGTCTTATTAAATCAAGGGTATCCTCAAAATCTTGATCCGTTTCTCCGGGGAATCCCACAATAAAATCCGATGAAAAAATCATATCAGGTCGCACGGTTTTTAACTTTTGCATAAGTGTTATATATTCCTCACGAGAATGCTTACGATTCATGGCTTTTAGCACCGCCGTTGAACCCGATTGAACTGGTAAATTAAGCAGTGGCATTAGCTTTGGCTCGCTGGCATGCATTGCAATCAATTCGGGGTGCATATCTCGCGGGTGCGATGTTGTATATCTAATTCGCTCAACACCGTTTATTGTTGCTGTTTTTGCAATTAATCGCCCAAGATTCCATGTTTTTTCAAGCACATCTGTGCCGTGATAAGCATTTACATTTTGCCCTAAAAACACAATTTCTTTGGTTCCTTTATCAACAAGTCGCTTTACATCATCCATAACCTGCTCCACTTTTCGCGAATATTCCGCCCCACGAGTATATGGCACCACACAAAATGTGCAAAATTTATCGCACCCTTCTTGCACGGTCACAAAACTAGACGCCTTAAATGTGCCATCGTCTTTTATCAGCTCCGCCTCTAAAAAATCAAATTTCTCCTCTGGTGCAAATTTTAAATTTATCAATTTTTCCTCACCTTTAATAGCATTTTCAATCATTTTTGGCAAATTATGATACGACTCTGGACCCACCACAATATCCACAAATTTTGCCCGCCTAAAAATCTCATCACCCTCCGCCTGAGCCACACAACCCGAAACAATAACAACGGTTTTACTATCTCTTTCTGCTCTTTCTTCTTTGTGTTCTCGCACTCGCCCCAGCTCCGAATACATTCTCTCGGTCGCTTTTTCCCTAATATGACAAGTATTCATCAGCACAATCTCCGCCTCCGTCATAACTTCTGTTTGCTCGTATCCCATTCCAACGAGCATATTTTTCATCCTCTCGCTGTCGTATTCGTTCATTTGGCACCCGTAGGTTTTTATAAAGTATTTTTTAATTTGCGTTGTCATTTTGTATTGTGTTTAATAAATTGGGTAATTCTTCTAGCGTTGTTATACATGTTCCATTATCTCTCCTGTATTTATCATATGATAATAAAAACACAGCCCAATCGTGCATCTTTTCATTATATATAATAATATTAATATCATTATTAGTTACCAATTTTGAAACATCAAAAATATCACCAATTGATGCATATGGATATATTATTCTTATTATATTTTTTTTATATTCCATTTTAAAAACACACCAAATATCTTTTTTATCAAGATTGTTTCCTATATATTCAAAAATACGAGTTACCCCATCTATTTTGCTTATATAATCCTGTATTAAATGAGTATAAATGTTTTCTTCTTTTCTATGCAAAAAAACTTTATCACAAGCAAGGGCTTCTGTATATTCTTGTGTCAATTCTTGATAATATTTGAATTCATCTATATATCTTGTTTTTGTTGGTTTATTATTTTTATCTAAAATAAAACTTTCTATATCAAAATGAAATATAACATTACGAAAATTCTTGATTTTTTGCAAATCTGAATGTATTATTTTATGTGTAAGTTTTTTAGGTGATAATCCTGGAAAAATATTTTTTAAAGATATGTTACCTTTGTTATTAGAGGATTCTTTAAAATATTTATGTGGATTATTTCTAAATAAATATACCCAAAAACCAAGTGTTATTTTTCCATTATCAATGAATTGTTGATATTCAAAAGAATTACCATTTTTCCAAAATTGATTATCATTTTTCCAATCTTCGCCATAGTGTTTTGAATATTCTTGATGTATATTGTGCATTAAATATATTTCAAAAAAATGTAAATCTGCATATACATCTTGGCATTTTTCAACATCTTTAATAAGATTTAATTTATAAAAGATACTATCTTGTTCTTGGTAATATTTTAATTTTTTCATATATTTTATCATAACTAATTTTATGCTTGACTTTAATAAAATAATATTCAAGCATTATATTGAAGTTCCGGCGGTTCCCCGGCATATTATAAGTTCGCTTATAATCAGCTAAGTCGTGCGTAAGTACCATCCCTTACAGCAATCTTGCTTTTTAGCTTGCTTGTTCACCCACGGAACGCCTTTTTTATTAATCAAAAAAATGTTAAATCAGTTTATTTGACTTTAAAAAATAATATTCAAGCTTTTAATTGAAAATCCCGTCGGTTACCCGGCTTTGGTCGTGCATAAGCAATAAAATACTTATAGTAGAAATACTCACCTGCGGGATATTTTTTTATTTGATTTAAACGCAATAAAAAAACCGCCTCAATAATGAAGCGGTCTTTTAAACGATATCAAAACTAAAAATATTACTCATCTTTAGCTTCGCTATCAACAACTTTTTCTTCGCCGTCTGATGCATTATTCTGAGCAGCATTTTGCTGAGAATAAACCGCCTCACCTATTTTCATTGCCAAATCTTCCAATTCAGTGAATACATTTTTAAGCAACACAGCATCTTCGCCAGCAAGTGCATCTTTAACTTTTTTGATAGCCTCCTCAACATCAAGCTTTAACTGATCACCAACTTTATCGGCGTTATCTTTTAAAGTTTTTTCAGTTGAATAAACAGTTGCTTCAGCTTTATTTCTAAGTTCAATCAACTCTTTTTTTTCAGCATCTCTTTCAGCATTTTCTTCAGCTTCATCCATCATTTTTTTGATTTCCGCCTCAGTTAGCCCACCAGATGCTTTAATCTGAATTTTATGCTCTTTATTGGTACCTTTATCCATTGCAGAAACATGCAAAATACCATTGGCATCAATATCAAACGAAACCTCAATTTGTGGCACACCACGAGGTGCTGGTGGAATTCCTGTCAAAGTAAAATCGCCCAAGAATTTATTATCTTTTGCCATTGCACGCTCACCTTGAAACACTCTAATTGTCACAGCATTTTGGCTGTCTTCTGCTGTTGAAAACACCTGTGATTTTTTAGATGGAATTGTTGTATTTCTTTCAATAAGTTTAGTCATAACGCCACCCATTGTTTCTAATCCCAATGACAAAGGAGTCACATCAAGCAACACAATATCGTGAACATCTCCACTCAATACTCCACCTTGAATTGCAGCACCAATTGCCACAACTTCATCTGGATTTACCCCTTGATGAGGTTTTTTGCCAAAGAATTTTTCAACAACCTCAACAACTTTTGGCATACGAGTCATACCACCAACAAGTACAACTTCATCAATTTCGCTTGCTTTCAATCCAGAATCCGCCAATACTTTTTTGCATGGTTCCAAAGTATTTGTAATCAAGTCGTCAACTAATTGCTCCAATTTAGCACGCGAAAGTTTTACATTTAAATGTTTAGGACCACTAGCATCAGCTGTGATATAAGGCAAGTTAATATCAGTTTCCATTTTATTTGAAAGCTCGATTTTTGCTTTTTCGGCAGCCTCTTTTATTCTTTGCAAAGCCAAAGGATCTTTTGTTAAATCAATACCTGTATCTGTTTTGAATTGTGCAGTTAAAAATTCTTGAATACGCAAGTCAAAATCTTCACCCCCTAAAAATGTATCACCGTTTGTAGCTCTAACTTCAAAAACACCGCCACCAATTTCAAGCACCGATACATCAAAAGTTCCACCACCAAGGTCAAAAACCAAAATTTTGCTATCACCTTTTTTATCCAAACCGTAAGCAAGAGCGGCAGCCGTTGGCTCGTTTATAATCCTCAAAACTTCTAATCCAGCAATTGCACCAGCATCTTTTGTTGCCTGTCTTTGTGAGTCGTTAAAATAAGCAGGAACTGTAATAACAGCTTTTGTAACCGCTTCGCCCAAATAGCTTTCTGCCGTTTCTTTCATTTTTTGCAAAATAAAAGCCGAAATTTGACTTGGTGCATATTCTTTGCCATTTGCTTTAACCCATGCATCGCCTGATTTTGCTTTGATAATATCAAACGGACTATGCTTAATAGCTTTTGCAACTTCTTTGTCGTCAAAACTTCTACCAATCAATCTTTTTGCTGCAAAAATTGTGTTCATCGGATTAGTAACGGCCTGTCTTTTTGCAACAGCACCCACCAAAATCTCCGAACCTACCAACCCAACAATTGACGGCGTAGTATTTACCCCCTCCGAGTTCATAATAACTTTTACATCTTTTCCTTCCAAAACCGCAACACACGAGTTTGTCGTTCCAAGGTCGATACCTATTACTTTTCCTGCCATAAATAAACAAATAATTAATTCTATAATATATCTATAAGTGTGTTTTTGTTTTTTTCAAGTGAATAATTTATTTTTTAATAAAAAATTAACAAATTCAACATCGGCAGATAAAATTTTGTCTGCACCAAATTGCAAAAATCTGTCGCCATCAAGCCACAATAAATCGGAAACTTCGCATTTTTGGTTAATTTTTATTGCATCGATTGCAACTGTTCCATCAATTTTAAAATATATATTAATTGTGTTATTACTTGGATAATCTTGATTTTTATGCAATTGTTTATTAAAATAAATTGGTTGCATTCTTGTTGTTTCAACAAAAATACCTGCTTCTTCTTGCACCTCTCTTTGCAAACAAATTTCTGGCGATTCGTTATCTTCTAAACCACCGCCTACAAAATTATAAATATATCTATTTTTTGATCTTGTTTTGGCAATTAAAAACTCTTGTTTTTCATTATAAATCAAGCCATAAACCCCAATTCTTATATTCATATGCTTTTTAATAATGCCTCTTTGTATCCAACTTGACTTTCTTTTTCTATTTTGTCAATTTCTATTTTTTCTAAATTAGATAATTCTCGTTTTTCAATTATTACATTTGCTTTAATTGTTCTCAATTTATCAAATAAATGATGCCCAGTATCATTTTTATATTTTAATAAAAAATGTGTTGTCAATTGTATTTCTGCTAAATGACTGTTAGATAAATCTTTAAATGTAATGTTGATATCGCGATACCCCTCTTTTAATGGATGCCAAAAATTATCCTTAATATCCACAATAATCAAACCGCTATTTTGAATAAATAACAAGCCGTTATACATTTCATAAATATTATCAAAACTAATAGTTGCCCTTGCATAGTCGGTAATTCTTGAAGCATCTCCGTTCCATCTTGTTTTTAATAATGTTTCAATTGTTTTTATGCCTTTTGTTGGCGGTATAATAATTTTACTATTTGGAAATTTTGTTTGCACAAATTTTAAAAATTCATCAATATTATTTTGAGTAATTAATGCATTTTTCATTAATTCTTTTAAATCTGATGTATTTTGTTTCAATTCCAATGTTTTACAATTATCCAAAATAGACAAACAATCTATTGCATTAGCATTAGAAAAAATAATAAAAAATAAACAAATGACTATTTTATAATTCTTGTGATACATATTCATTATAGCTAATAAAATTTTTATTTTGATCTAATTTATTATCGTGATAATATTTATAAAATTGGTCTTTCCAAGAATTTTGAGATGCCTCTGGGTTAAATTTGGGTGGTGTAATATTTTTGGTAATTCTTCCAATAAATTGATAAAAATTGTTATAAAATAAGTCCTCTAATTCTATGTTGTTATTATTTTTATATAAATTATTCTTTTGTATATACTGATAAACTGCCTCATCTAAGCCAATGTTTTTATTTTTTGATAACTCTTTTCTTACATCGGTTGAATGTAAATTAAGATATTTATTATCAACACTTAATATCAAAACATTCTTATTAATAATTTTTGTTTTATCGTACCCTTCATGTGGTACAATAAAAATTTTATTAAATTTAACAATATTTTTAGAATCAATATTTAATCCTTTAACATATGAATCATAACCACTAACTAATGCAATTGGTTCGTTGATAATTCTTTTAATTGTAATATAATCATCCTTTTTGTTAATTGAATTTTGAGCTAAAATAACAATATTACTTTTTGTATCCCGAAACATTAATTCTAACATTTCCATACGATTTTTAGTGCTAGTTTTGAATGTTTTACTATTGTATGTATTCACTACAATATAAACTTTATCTATATTTTGTTTAATAACAGATTCTACTATCGATTTATGAGCTAATGTTGGTGGGTCAAAACTACCTGAATATATAGCAATTTTTGGTTCATTTGATATAGCATTTGCAATAGATATATGTGATATAAATATTAATATAGAACAATATAGCGTTTCTTTCATTTTTTGCAAAATAAAAGCCGAAATTTGACTTGGTGCATATTCTTTGCCATTTGCCTTAACCCAAGCATCACCTGATTTTGCTTTTATAATATCAAAAGGGCTGTGTTTTATTGCTTTTGCAGCTTCTTTGTCGTCAAAACTTCTGCCAATCAATCTTTTTGCTGCAAAAATTGTGTTCATCGGATTAGTAACGGCCTGTCTTTTTGCAACAGCACCCACCAAAATCTCCGAACCTACCAACCCAACAATCGACGGTGTAGTATTTACCCCCCCTCCGAGTTCATAATAACTTTTACATCTTTTCCCTCCAAAACCGCAACACACGAGTTTGTCGTTCCAAGGTCGATACCTATTACTTTTCCTGCCATAAATAAACAAATAATTAATTCTATAATATATCTATAAGTGCATTTTTTGAATTTTCAAGTGGCTATTTTATTTTTTGTTGCATTTTATAACTTTTTTTTATTATCACAATATATCTTAATATTGTTTTAAATGAAAAAAGAAATTATTGAACTTTTTGCAGGAGTAGGTGGTTTTGATACCAAACTTAAATGGTTAGATTTACAAATTTTATCAAACATCGATTGTACGAGCCATTTTATAAGTATAATTTTATGGCCCATATATATAAATTTAATTTAATAAGGGCAATAGCGGTGCTATCCGTAGTTTTTGGTCACTATTTTTGTCACTATTCAAATTATGAAGCATCGCAACAATGGTTTGCATACTTTAAAATTCATCACATAGCAATGGGATTATTTTTTTCGTTAAGCGGGTGCTTAATATACCAAAGTATGATAAAATCACAAAATATTTTTGTGTTTTTTAAAAGAAGAATCCTGCGTCTTATGCCATCTATATTTGCATTGTGCTTTGCTCTTGCTATGGTTATAAGGGGGGGGTATAAAACTATTTTCAAATTTATAGAAGCCATAACATTAACAGGGGATATTTTTAATCACAGAGGTTTGTTTGGGATAGATTTTTGGTCTTTACATACCGAATTTAGATTTTATTGCCTGATTGCATTTGTATATTTTGTTTTGAAATTAAAAAATATTCAATTGCTTTTAGCATCTTTAACTATTTGGTTTATAGTTTTGAGCATTATGTATTTTGGTGGCTCAAAAATTGTTTTTGCTATGCCGATATGGAATTTTTTATGTATTGTTTATATATTTTTTGGCATATTAATATATTTAAAACAGCAAAACGAACTAACAACAATAAAATTTATTTTATACGCCTTATTGTTGGTAATTTTATCTTCTTGTGTTCACTATTGGTTGTTTAAAAATATACCATTTGCTTTTTTTATTGGAATTATAATAACTTATGCCATTATTTCAATAAAAAATATCAAATATAATGCAATGTTGAATCATATAGCCGAAATTAGTTATCCGCTATACCTAACACATCATTTTTGTATAGCAAAACTTGGTTTTGTAGGTATTTTTGTTGCCTTTATTCTATCGGAAATTCTGCATTTTTTTGTTGAAAAACCTTTTATTGAATATGCAAAAACATCAAAATTAAAGTTTTTTTAAATAGAATTATTAACCATTATGTTTATATTTTTTATATCAACTATTTTAACACTCTATCGTTATATTTTTGTATAATATCAAAATTATAATCACTATTTTCTTTTATCAGATGCTCAACATTTTGATCCAAAACCTGCTTTACGGTTAATTGTGACATATTTTGCGTTAAACTATTTTTATCAAAAAGCATTTTTTTTATCAACGGAACTCTATCTTCTATCAACAATTGAACTGCAAAAACCGAAGGATTAATATTATAATTTAATTTTTTATAAATTATCATTTTTATAAATACGGCTATTTTTTTAAATAAATTTGGCCTTCCAATTGCTGTTGGTTTAAAAAAATTTTTAATTGTAAAAAATATTTTACTTAATAAAACCCTAATAGCAAACAATATATTATTATTAGAGTTATCAATATTTTTTTTTGCACTTTGATAATACGAATCAAAAATAAAATTATTATTTTTTAACATTTTAGAAAAACCAACTTCATATTTTACAATATATTCCATTTTATTTGCTAAATTTGTAATTGATTTAAAAAAATCAATAAATTGTTGTGATTTTAATAATTTTGGTCTACACACCAAAAAATAACTTTGTAAATATTGACAAATTCCGTCCCCAATAGTAACCGACCATGCATCCCATTTTTTTGTTGCCATTTTATCAAACATTTCGCTAAACGGAAAAATTGGCCCAAAACAAGAATCATTTGCCAAAATAACCTCATCAAAATTTGGTAAATTTTCAAAACCAACATATTCCATACCAAATTTCCAAGATCCAAAATCGTATCCTTCGTTTGCTTTTTGCAAAACGGCGGTGCAATATTGCGATACTTTATCAACTTCTGCATAAGAAATCTCACAAGAAGACACAAAAATAATTTGCTTGCTAACCGTTGCCAACCCTTTAATATATTCAACAACATAATCATCAACAATGTTGTGCTTATCGTAATGTGCAAAAATGCAAAGTCTGTTCATGGTTAATTTTGCTTTACAATACTCATAACAATATTAGCAACTGGTATGCCAAATTTTTTAATTGTAATTTTATTTGTAGCATGATTTTGATCTACCAAATATAGCCAATCGTCAGCCGAAACTATCATATTTTTATCTTCTAGCTTCAAATCGTATCTAACATTTGCGGCATTTCCGGCTATTTGATATTTAGCTTCACCTGTCATCATTTCATCTTTGTATATAAGGGTTTTTGTATTATTTTTATCAAAAATAGCATATGAAATCATCTCTTTTGTTTTTTTTGTATCAATATATTCAATAGATTGCTTATATAAAACTTTATTATCATTTTTATAATTGGGATTATCTATTTTTTCTGATCTAATTATAAAACGAGCATCTAATCTGCCAAAAAAATCAAAAACAGAACCATATGCAATCAATTTGCCATCAAAAAAATGTTCAAAATTAAGCTCAGGTTTATTATTTTGATAGTTATTTATATTGTTCATAGAACAACCAGAAAAAAGCAACATAATAAATAAAATTTTAATCATATAAACACATTAATTACAAATAATAATTGTTAATAATTTTATTATTTATTATTATCAACAACAATTAAAAATTATTAACCATATCAGAAATAATTTTAGCAATTTTAATATTTTTATCATCAAAATTACCAATAATTTCAATTGAATTATCAGCATTTAATTTAATTTTGCCAGCTTTAACTAAATCAAGTATTTTGTCGATATCTATATTATTTGTTGCAATAAATTTGATACGAATTTTTGTTTTTGTAGCTTTTACATTACAAATTTGATATGTGCGACAAATTTGTTTTATATCTACGGTTTCAAAAAGATTTTCTATCGAATCTGGCAATGTTCCAAAGCGATCTATCATTTCTGATTTTAAATTCAAAACATCGTCGTGGGTTTCTACAGCTGCAATTTTTCTATAAAATTCTATGCGAGTTCCAGCGTCAATTATATATTCGGCCGGAATATAAATTGATTTACCTATATCGACTGTAATTTCAAAATTATTATTTTTATTACCATTCGATTCCTGCATTGCCTGTTCTAAAAGTTCATAATAAAGCTCTGGCCCAACCTCAGATATAACACCAGATTGATCCTTGCCAAGCAAATTACCGCCCCCACGGAGATCTAAATCGGCAGAAGCTATTGCAATTGAAGAACCGCTATAATTAAAAGCTTGCAACATTGATAATCTACGCATTTTATCACGATCAGCCATAACTCGATCATCTGCCATTAAATAGCAATAAGCCTGTTTATCCCTACGCCCTACTCTGCCCCTAATTTGATAAAGTTGCGATAAACCAAACATTTCTGGGCGATTAATTATAATCGTATTACTATTACCAAAATCCATTCCTGTGGCAATAATTGTGGTTGCAATTATAATATCGTATTTGCCACTATAAAAGTTATGTATTATAAGATCTAAATCTTTTTCGCTATGGTTTCCATGCATTGTGCCTATTGAAAGCCCCGGCAAAATTCTTTGAATTTTAGCAATAATTGAGTCAATATCGGCAATTTTTGGCGTTATAACAATCGACTGCCCCCCGTGTTGTTTTTCGGCCAATAAAATATCGTGCACTCGCTCTTTTTCAAAGGTTATAATATCTGTTTTTATGATACTTCGCCCAAAAGGCGGCGTGGTAAGCATTGAAATATCTGTTATTCCATACAACGCCGTCTGCAAAGTTCTTGGTATTGGAGTTGCTGTTATTGTAAGTAAATGGGCGGTTTTTGCCATTGTTTTTAATTTTTCTTTATGTGCCACACCAAACAACTGTTCTTCGTCGCAAATTATTAATCCTAAATTTTTAAATGTAATTGTATCTTGCAAAAGCGCATGAGTTCCAATTATCATATCGACTTTTCCGTCTTTTAAATCTTGTTTTATTTGTGCCGCCTTTTTGCTATCCACAAATCTCGAAAGCAGCTCAACTCGCAAACCAAATTCTTCAAATCGTTTTGATATATTTTCAAAATGTTGCCCTGCCAAAAAAACTGCCGGACAAAGCATGGCAACCTGCGAATAATTTTGCCCGCAAGCCTTACCACAAAGCACCATAAATGCCGCTCTAATTGCAATTTCTGTCTTGCCAAAACCCACATCACCGCAAACCAAACGATTCATAATTCGCCCATTTGATAAATCATCATAAACCGATTCTATCGCTTTTAGCTGATCTTCGGTCTCAACATAATGAAAGCTATGCTCGATGCGTTTTAACATTTCTGATCGCACAACAGGGCTGTAAATCTCTCCAATACTCGCTTTTCGTTCGGCGGCTATTTTTAAAATTTCAAACGCCATTTCTTGAATTTTACTCTCAGTTCTTTTTTTGCGACCTTGCCACCTATTTGATTTTAAACTATCCAAATTTACCACCACCTCGCTATCTTTCGAAATTTCATAAACACTAATTTGATTCATGTTCTCTATTGGCACATACAATGCTGAATTTTCGGCATAAATAATTTTTACACATTCGTGGGCTATGCCCCCCGTGGTAATCAATTCGGTGCCGTCAAATTTGCCAATTCCATATTGTTTATGAACCACAAAACAGCCAATTTCTATACTATTTAACTTTTTGGTATTAACACGAGTTTTTTTAACCGAAAAATCGTGACTTGCTAATTTTTTACCAATAAAAACCTCATCTGGAATAAAAACTACATTATCAACACAAAATGATTCACTAAATTTTAAATTAACCAAAAAAACTCCATTTTTTGCCGCCAGCAAATCACTAAATTTATCAGCATTTTTGCAAAAAATATTATGCTCCGATAATATTAATTCAATTTTTGTTTTTAATAAATGTGTGCTACACGAAATGGCAATAACCTTGCCACTGTTTTGTTTTATGTATTCTATGCAATTTTTTATGCCCGAATTTATAGGATTTATATTTATCAATTTATTATCATTAAACTTTTATTTTAAATAATTAACAATATAGCATAAATTAATATTCAATATAAATTTATTTTATAATCTTAACAATAATTTCGTTCCTTCTGTTAAACGGAAAAGTAAAAGGGCTATCGTATATCAAAGATATAACCGAATTTTGATCTATTTTAATATTATTTTTTGCAGCATAATCAAGCAATATATCTTTATGTTTTGCAAAATTTGAATGGGACACAAAACCAGAAAATTTAATAGCCAAAACGGTTTTTAAAGATATTTTAGAAATTACAATATTTTTATTATTTGGTTTAGGTATATTTTGTAAATCAAATTTACTTGGCACAACAAAACTCATGTATGTTTCTTTTGGATTGTTTTTATCTGTCAAAACAGGAACGGTCATATCAATTTTGGTTTTTGTTTCGTTATTACCCCCAATAAAACTAAATAAATCGCCAAAAAGATTAACATCTTCATCGCTATCGTTTTTGTTGGTTGATATATTAAAATCTTGATATTCCCTAAATTCTATATTGTTATCAGTTTTTATAACAACAAAATCTGGTGTTTCTCGATCGTTATATGTGTTTGCCATTGCATTTTGAGATAAAAGAACAAATATAGTTGCTAAAATAATTTTCATAAAATCAATAAATAATCAATTTACATTATATATCTTTTTATAAAAAGCAATTATTTTTATCCTCATAAATTCCTCAATAAAACGGTAGGAAACAGCAGAAACAAGCACATTAACTAAAAAACAAATAAGCACAACAGCCTGTATATTAAAATATTCCGTTTTTATTAAATATTTGCCAAGCCCCATAGCGCAAAATTGCCAAATATAAAATGAATAGCTTATTTGCCCCAAATAAATCATGATTTTATTTTGATATACCCAATTTTTAGAATAATAAACAAAGCAAATCCATGTCCCAAACAGTGGTGCAATCAATGGTTGCCCCAGCATGTAGTGATTTTTGCTTTTACCCAAAAACAAAACAGCAAAAAAAATCAAAACAATTGTCAAAAAATGTAGCATTTTTGCATATTTTATGTTTTTAAATTTTGTCAAAAGAAAATAAAAAGATATTCCCATCAAAAAATCTCCAAGTCTAACAACAGGGTTTGCATATATTGTACTAAATGGCTCGTAAAAAGAATTTATTGCCCCAAAAAAACAAATTATACCCCCCCCCCACAAACTTATTTTTGCATTTTTGTTGCAAACTATAACCAAAAATGGAAATAGAAAATATAAAAACATTTCAACACTCAAAGACCAAGTGCCACCATTTATGCCCACACCAAATATTGATGGAGAAAAACCTTGCAACAAAAATATGTCGTTAAAAAAAATTCTTGCTGGTTGCTCTAAAAAAATATCATAAAAAAAACAAAAATAAACAATCGTACCAACAATGTAAGTTGGATAAATTTTTGCAAATCTTTTTATATAATAATCAAAAATATTTTTTTGTTTGCCAAAATCTGCATTTTCATAAACAAGCATCATAATAAAACCAGACAAAACAAAAAATCCAGTCATAAAACAAGCCCCGTTGCCAAAAAATCTATCAATCATTTTTGCACCCGTTCTCCACTGCAAATGAATGTTGCAATGAAACAAAAAAACCACAAAGGCAGTTAAAAATCTAAACGATGTAAGGCTATTTATCATAAATATTTATTTAAAGATTCAATAACATAATCAATTTTGTCTTGATTCATAGTTGGATAAAGCGGAATTGATAAAATTTGGTCGTGCAAAATATCGCAATCAAACGACAAATGGTTAAATTGCGAATAGCATTCTTGTTTGTAAGCGGGCAGGGGGTAGTGAATTAGTGTTTCCACTCCGTTGCTTGACAAATATTCTTGCAAATGCGGGCGATTTTGCGTGCGAACCACAAACAAATGCCAAACATGATCTGTGCCTTCAAGGCTAGGCAAAATAATTTTTTCGTTTTTAATGCCAAAACAATATTGTTTTGCAATTTGCCTTCTGGCTTCATTTTCTTTTGATAAATATATCAACTTTACTCTCAAAATTGCAGCCTGCAACTCGTCCAGTCTTGCATTATAGCCAACCACAGAATTATAATACTTTTTTTGCGAACCATAGTTGCGAAGAACCCTTATTTTTTCTGCCAAATCAGCATCGTTAGTTAAAACAGCACCGCCGTCGCCTATTGCCCCCAAGTTTTTTCCGGGATAGAAACTAAACCCGCTGGCAACCCCAAAAGACCCAGCTTTTTTGCCGTTTTTATGGGCAGCTCCGTGGGCTTGGGCACAATCTTCCACAACAAAAAGTCCTCGCCTGTTTGCAATTTCCATAATTTTATCCATTTCGCAAAGTCTACCATACAAATGAACCGGCATAATCACTTTGGTTTTTGCGGTTATTGCGTCTTCAATTTTTTCAGGATCAATATTAAAAGTTGCCTCGCTACACTCCACAAAAACGGGAATCGCACCCACATGGCTTGCCGCCAAAGCCGTTGCAATATATGTATTTGCTGGCACAATAACTTCGTCGCCCTGCCCCACACCTAACGCTCGCAAAATAAGCGATAAAGCATTTAGTCCGTTATCAACTCCTATTGCAAAATCCGTTCCACAAAATGCAGCAAATTCTTTTTCAAACTCTGCCACCTCACTACCCAAAACATAATGCCCACCATCAATAACTTTCATCATCGCTTCTTGCATTTCATCACGATATTGTGCATTTATTTGTGCTAGATTTAAAAACGGTATTTTCATATTTTTTTACTAGTTAATTTTTTTCCATAATATATAAAATTCTTCATAATTTAAATAAAAACAAGCCCAATGTCCTATCAACACAAAAATACATGCAACTGCTCTTATAAAATCGAAAACAAAAAATCTATTATTCATAAATTTTTATATTATTTGCTATTTTTGATAAGAATTTATCTGTAAATTTGTTAAAATTTTCTTTTTTAAACTCCAAATAATAATTTAGTTCATCTTCGTATAAAAAATCACAATATAATGAATATATATCAAAAGCTTTTTTGTTATCTTTACGAACATCTATCATAATTTTATCTATATTTTTTAGATTATTAAAACAAAAGTAATAGCTCAAATAGGCAGATGATAAAGCTACCAATCCTGGATTTCCTTGTTTTACAATCCAACTACCCCAAGTGGCAATGTTTTTTTCATAATCAATATCATAAAGTCTAACAGTGCCGACTTTTTGGTCTTGATATTCTATTGCAAAAAAGTATTCTTGCTTTTGCTCTTGATTTTTAAGGCATTTTGCTATAAAATTTTGTTGTTGCTGCAAAGTTCCATCAACCGCCGACAAATGTTGGTTTAAAGCTGAATCGGTTCGTAATTGCAATAAAAATTCCGCATCTTCAACTTGCATTGTTGCAAGCGACACGCCATTATCTCCTATAATTTTCATTTGACGGCAGATAAAAATTCATCATAATTTCTAATATATTCCGCTTCGTCGTGAAAGTTGGAGGCAAGAACCATCAAAACACAACCTGATGAAAAATTTGACATTTCTCTCCAAATGTTTGTGCCAACATAAAGGCCAAATGTGTTGTTTGAAAGATCTATTATTTGTTTTTCTGTTCCATTGTCTAGCAAAATTGTGCAACTGCCCGATGTGCAAACCAAAACTTGTTCCAGTGTTTTATGCGCATGCTTGCCCCTGACTGTGTCGTTTGTTGTACCAAAAATGTAATACACTCGTTTTATGTCAAAAGGTATATTTTTATTACTCTCCAAGGCAATCAATGAGCCCCTATCGTCGCCCTTTATTTGAAATGGAATTGTGTGAGCATTCATTTTTTTATAATTAATTTAATAATTTTTATCAATTTGGCTGGCAAAATATATTTTGCAATATTTTTTTAAAAAAGACAATATATGTTGACAATTAAAAAATAATTATTGATTAAATTGATGATTATATCATGTTATGTGAATCAATTATGCACAGTAAAATTTTGAAGATGCAAGAAAAATTAGAAAAAATACACTCCAACAATAATCATTATGACCATTTTGTTGATTGTCCTGAAATTGATTTTGAATGTCAAAAAATTGGAGCAGAAATATTATCATCAAAAAAAAATATTACTTTAAAAGATTTTAATCATAACACTGTCGCAATTATAACAAGTTTTATCCTAAATAACGGAGGACATACAAGGCAAATAGAAAATTATATAGATATTTATCAAAAACATGGAAAAGAATGTGTTATAATTGTTAGCAACAAAGAGGATTCAGACAAAGAAATAATAGAAAAATTTTTATCAAGAAACATCAAAATACTTTTTTGCTATTCTGGTTCAATAATCAATAAAATTGGACAATTACAAGATTTTTTGATAGAAACAAGGGCAGAGCAAACCATTGTCTTGACAGGTGTTGATTTGGTTTTGATATCAGCTTTGCAACCAACATTGGTAGATAAATTATATTGGAATCTAAATTGCGATCATAGCATAAGCTTGGGTTTGCATATACCTTATATAACGAAAATAATGGTTTTTAGGGCATATTTGATGCACTATTTACATCATTATATTAAAATTGACAAACAAAAATTATGTCTAATAACTTTATCAAAAAATGATACAATTTCTGATGAACAGCTTGCTATAAGGTTTGCAAGAAAAAATGATAAAATTATAACCGCATCTTGCACATCTACACGAACAAAAATTAATGAAGACTATATTTATAAATATAGCGAAATTGTGCCAGAAATACTAAAAATCACCAAAGGAAAACATATGCATATTGGAGATATATCTAAGAAGCAAATCAAAGATATACAACAAAAATTACAACAATTCAATATACCACAAGACTCTTTTGTTCTTGTTAATCATACATCAAATTTTCCTAATTTTTTAATAGATAACAAAGTTGATATATTAATTGGAACTTTTCCTGTTGGTGGAGGTTTAGTTTCGGTTGAAGCGATGATGTCTGGTGTTAAAATAATATGTCATGAACATGCTTATTCATATTTATATAACACAAGAGATATGATATATCCAGAAGCATTTTTTTGGTCAACATCAGAAGAGCTATACAATCATATAAAATCTTTAAATATAGATCAAATTACAAATGAAGGTTTATTAGCTCGTAAATTTTACCAAACAAAGCTTTCAAAATTGGAGCAACGCATACAACCACATGATATTGTGGGTGAAGATTGTGATTATGAAAATATAAGAAATTTATACTCATATCAATTAGATTTGTTTAATTTATTGGTTTTGAAGACTGTCAACACATTTGATACAAAAATATATATCAAAAAAATATTAAGAAAAATCAAAATTTTTAATATAACAAAAGCTATATTTAAAGCCATTACAAAAAGGACAACAAATTGAAACCTTTGGCATATAAACAATATTTTAAGAAAAAAGATCAGTAGACATATATCGTTCGCAACTATCGCACACCATAAAACAAATATTTTTATTGCTATGTTTTTTTGCCACCTCAAATGCTGCAAAACCGTTGGCTCCACCAGAAATTCCCGAGTCTATTCCGGCATTTTTAGCTAAAAACTTAGTAAAATTATATGCATCATTTTTAGAAACATTTAAAATCTCATCGATATATTGTTTTTTAAAATTTTCTGGTATAAAATTGGGCCCAATTCCCTGCAAAGAATGGGGAGACCATTTTTCTCCGCCAGACAAAATATCGCTTTCAGTTGGCTCAACCGCAACAGAATGTAAATCTTTTTTAGCTTTAATACAAGCCGAAACCCCACTTATGCACGCACCAGTTCCTGCACCAGCAACAAACATATCTATGTTTGGCAATTGATTATATATTTCTTCGCCAGTTTGAGTTCGATGTATTTCAAAATTAGCTGGATTTTTATATTGATTAAGAACAACAGAATTTTCTATATTTTTACTTAATCTATAAGCTTCATCGATTGCCCCGTTAAAACCCAATTCTTTTTTTGTCAAAACAAGCTCAGCGCCATAATGTTTTATTAAATTGCGACGCTCAACACTCATAGCTTCTGACATTGTTAAGATAACTTTATAACCAAACAATCCGCCAATAAATGCAAGTGAAATACCCATATTTCCACTTGTAGGCTCAATTAAAGTGCTATCTCTGTTTATCAAACCAGCAGATTCAGCATTTTTAATCATAGCTAATGCAACCCTATCTTTTAAAGATTTGGTTGGATTAAAATATTCCAATTTGGCATAAATTTTATTACTTGTATTATGCAAACTTGGAGAAATCTCTACAAGAGGAGTATTACCAATTAAATCAATCATAGCAAAAAGATTTAATCCTCTTCTGCCAAACTAACTTTCAAGGCTTGTGCAACATTTTCTGGAACAGTTTCATATTTTTCAAACACCATCGAATATTGCGCACGACCTTGCGACATTGAACGAAGTGAATTTACATATCCAAACATATTTGCAAGAGGAATATGAGCTGTAATAACCTTAGCATTTCCACGCTCATCCATACCTAGCACCTGACCACGACGACTATTCATATCACCAATTACATCACCCATATAATCTTCTGGTGTAATTGCTTCAACTTTCATAACAGGCTCCAAAAGACGAGGATTACCTTGTGTTGCTAATTTTCTGAATGCATGTTTTGACGCAATTTCAAATGCTAACACACTTGAATCCACATCATGAAATGCTCCATCTAAAAGAGTAGCCTTAAAATCTATCACCGGATAACCAGCATAAAGCCCATTTTTTTGTGCCTGAATCAAACCCTTTTCAACCCCCGGAATATATTCCTTTGGAATTGATGCACCAAAAATTTTACTTTCAAATTGATAACCAGCACCTCTTTCAAGCGGTTCAAACTCAATAACAACCCTTGCAAATTGTCCTGCACCACCAGATTGTTTTTTATGCAAGTAATCAACTGTAATTTTTTTGCCAATTGTCTCACGATATGAAACCTGTGGAGCACCAACATTAACCTCAACCTTAAATTCTCGTTTCATTCTATCAACGATAATTTCAAGATGCAATTCACCCATTCCTTTCAAAATTGTTTGCCCAGTTTCTTCGTCCGACATAACCTGCAAAGATGGATCTTCTGCAACAAGTCTTGCAATCGCAACCGACATTTTTTCTTGATCTTGCGTTGTTTTTGGTTCAACAGCCAATTGAATAACTGGCTCAGGAAATATCATTCTTTCCAAAATAATAGGTTTTGCCATATCACAAAGTGTATCACCTGTGATTGTATCTTTTAACCCCGGAATTGCAACAATATCACCAGCAGTTGCATCTTTAATGTCCTCACGATTATTTGCGTGCATCAATAACATTCTACCAATTCTTTCTTTTTTATCTTTTGTTGAATTCATAACAGTAACCCCAGAAGTTAAAGTTCCAGAATAAATTCTAACAAAAGTAATCGACCCAACAAATGGATCATTAGCAATTTTAAATGCTAATCCGCTAAAAGGCTCGCTAGCATTACATTTTCTAACCAACACTTTTTCTTCATCATCAACATCGGTTCCAGTAACTTGACCGATATCGGTAGGGGATGGTAAATAATCAACAACAGCATCAAGCAACAACTGAACTCCCTTGTTTTTAAATGCAGACCCACAAACAACTGGCACAAACGCATATGCAATTGTTCCTTTGCGGATACATTTTTTTATTTCTTCTTCGGTCAACTCTTCGCCACCAAGATATTTTTCAAAAATTGCATCATCTTGTTCAACAATAGCTTCAAGCATATTATGTCTATATTCCTTAGCCTTTTCTATATAATCAGCAGGTATATCTCTGTGTTCATAGTTAGCACCAAGCTCTGTGCTGTCCCAATAAACAGCTTTCATTTTTATCAAATCAATAATCGCCTCAAATGTTTCACCTTGACCAATTGGCAATTGAGTTGGCACTGGTTTTGCAGCCAAACGATCAATCATCATTTCTATACATCTATAAAAATTTGCACCAACACGATCTAACTTATTAACAAAACACATTCTTGGAACATTATATTTATCAGCCTGTCTCCATACCGTTTCCGATTGAGGCTCAACAC